>JBKJOI010000907.1:0-15852 GCA_046595695.1 Haliangiales bacterium
GGCCCTGCCCAATCCTGACGGCGCCCTGCGGGCCAACATGTTCGCGCAGGCCCGCGTGTCGCTGGGCGCCGTCAGGATTGGGCAGGGCCACGCGCGCCTTGGTGGTGCGCGTCTGCAGGTCCACCTCGGGCGCGACGTACTCGATGGTCCCGGCGAACTCACGGTCGCCCATGCCGTCCACGGTGAGGGTCACCTTCTGACCCACGGCCAGGTCGCGCAGCTCGGTCTCGGGTACGTCGAGCTCCGCCCACATGACCGACGTGTCGACGATCTCGAAGAGTGACTCCTCCACGTCGACCAGCCGACCGACCGTGGCCGCGCGCCGGATCACGGTGCCGGCAATCGGGGCCGTCAGCGTGTAGCCGGAGGCGCTGCCACCCCCGGATCCGACGACGCCGAGCGCCGCCTGCGCCGCGGCGTACTCGGCGCGCGCGGCGTCGAGCTCGTGCTGTGCCGCGAGCACCTCCTTCGAGGCCGAGATGCCCTGGTCTAGCAGCGCCTTCTCCCGCTTGTAGGCCGCTTCCGCGACCTTCACGCGCGACCCTGCCGCCTGCAGCTTCGAGCGTTCCGCACCCACGGCTGCGCTGTCGATCACCGCGAGTGGCGAGCCGACCTTCACGCGCGAGCCGACGTCTGCCTTGAGCAGGCGCACGACCCCCGGTGAACGCGCATTGATGACGGCGCGGCGAGTCGCGTCGTAGGTGATCGTGGCGACGGCGACTAGCCCTGCGCCACCGGGACGTTCCTCGGACTTGACCGTCGCGATCCCCGCACGCCGTGCCGCGTCCTTGCTCTTGAAGCGGACCTTCGTGCCGTCAGGAGGCGCGCCGTCGTCGCTCACATCGGCGACGGGCTTGCCGCCGCGCTCGGGGTGGCAGATGGGGCAGAAGGACTCGGGAAAGCCGTGCTCCTCGCACCAGTCGCCTCGGGCCTGGAACACGGGGACGAGCTTGGGGTTGCACTTGGTGCAGACCGCCTCGAGGACGCCGTGCTCCGCGCACATCGCACCTTCGACCGCGGCCACGCTCTCCGCTTCCTTCGCGTCAGCAGCGGGCTTCTTCTCGCATCCACCGAGCGCGAGGACGGCTGCGACGAGGATGGATAGCTGCAGGCTCCCGCGGCGTGCTGCGGACATGCTCAAGGCGCCTTCGGCGGGCGCACGATCTTCAGATCGGGGTTGCACTTGGTGCACTGCGATTCGGGCAAGCCGTGCTCCGCGCACCAGTCGCCCGTCGCCTTGAAGGCAGCCACCAGCTTCGGGTCGCACTGCGTGCATTGCGACTCGGGCACCGCGTGCTCCCCGCACCAGTCCTCGTGCGAGCCGGGCTTCACGCCCTCGCCGGCGTGGGCAGGGGCGTGCTCGTCCTTGCCGCCCTTCTCTCCCCCGGCAGCGGCCGGCTTGTCCTGCTTCGGGGAGCTGCTGTCCTTCGAGCAGGCGTTGGCGCCCAGGGCAACCGTGATGGCGAGCGAAAGGATCACAAAACGCTGGATCATGGGTCTTCTCCTCCAATGGGGTCTTCGAGCTCATGGCGCTCCGACAGCGACCCACAGGTCGACACCGGCGAGCGCCGCTTCCAGCAAGCGGTCGAGGTACTCGCGACGCGTATCCAGCGCGTCGCGGCGGATGATGAGCAGCGTGGTCAGATCGATCTTCCCGGCCCGATAGCTCTCGGTGGCCATCTCCAGGTTCTGGGTCGCTCGTGGCAGTCCCTTCTCGAGACGAGCCACGGCGTCCCGGGCGGCGCGGTAGGCAGCGCGTGCACCCTCGATCTCGGACGTCGCTGCGGTGGTGAGCACCTCCACCTCCACGTCTGCACGCTGCTGCTGGGCGCGAGCTTCCGCGCGCTGCGCCTGTCCGCGATCGAAGAACGGCAAGGTGATGGCGACGCCGCCCAGCAGGACATCGGCGTCTTCTTCGCGGGCATAGGTGGCGCGCAGCGATACGTCGGGCCAGCGGCTCGCACCCGCCAGCGAGAGCCGGGCGTCGGCCGCCCTGCGCTGGGCGCGGGCCGCGCGGATATCGGCGCGCTGGTCTCCGGCCACGCCGCTGGCGACCCCGTCGAAGAGCGTTCGATCCGAGAGGTCGCCCGCCACCGCCAGGTCACCGGACGAAGCAAGCCCGAGCGCCGCCGCCAGGTCAGCCCTCGCTCGCGCGAGCCGGCTCTCCTCGGCGGCGACTTCGCTGTCCGCGCGCGCCACCTCGCTCTCCGCCAGGTTGACCTCGAACTGCGCCACGTCGCCCGCGCGCTGGCGTGCAACCGCCGTGCGCTGCAGCTCCGTCGCCAGCTGGAGGCGCTCCTCGGCCAAGGCCACGCGGCGCTGCACGTAGACGACGCCGTACCAGGCCGCCACCGCGGCACCGACCGCTCCGCGACGTCGCTCTTCGACGTCCATCTGGGCAGCGGCAATCTCGGCCTCGGCCACAGCGATGCGCTTGCTCCGCTTCCCGCCCAGCTCGAGCGGCACCGCCAGGCTAACTTCCATGTCGGTGCTACGACCCGCGGCCCAGCGCGGCCCGATGAGGCCTTCGATCACAGGGTTGTCGCGCGCGCGCAGCCGGGCGCCGACGAGCCGGCTCTCCGCCTCGGCGACGCCGGCGCGGGCGACCCGTACGGTCGGCGCACGTTGACGCGCCACGTCCACGACGCGCTTCAAGGTCAATGTTTCGCCACCAGCGGCCGGCGAGGTCGCCAGCAGCAGGCCGCACAACAACGGCAGCCCCACGAGGCTCCGTTTCCGCATGTCGATTCCCTATCCCCGGCGCGCAAGCGCCGGCCAGTCCCATGCCACGCGCCAGGGCGCGTCGCGACATCCTCGAACCGTCTGTCTATCGACTAGACGGCGAGGCGCGGAGGGTGAAAAACACCTCGCGGCGAAGGATCAGCAGGGAGACGGGTATCGGAAACCAAGCGACCGAGGAGTCGGGCCTCGTCGTCGCACGCGTTGACCAGCAAGAGCGAAGCGCCTGCGGGCGCCGCGGGCGCTCGCCCGATACACGACAGGCAACCCGGTGGGCAAGCGCCGTTGCCGTCGCCTCCGGGGCAGTCCGTATCCCCGTCGGGACACTGAGCGGCGCAATCGTCTTCGTGAATCGCGGCAGCCAGCGTCGGCGCGATGTCGCTGAGCGACAGGAGCGCCAAGAGCACCACGAGTCGCTGGAGGAATTGCTGGACCAAGACTCCATTGATATAGCCCCTGAACCGGCCTCGACGCAACGGGTTGCGGCCTTGCCCCGTGACTTCTGCGGTTCGCGGCACGGTCCCCGAGAGCGGGCGATGTCACACGGTCGCCGGCGGGTTGAGGTCGTCGGCCTCGCTTCACGGACGCAGTGGGGCGCCCTGCTGGCCTCGCCGTCCGGGCCCTGCGACGTCGGCTCCTCACGGGGTCGAAGCGCAGCCCACTCCAGCCTTTGCCCGAGCCGGTCGCTGGCGGACGCGCGTCACGCGCGTGCCCTCGCGCGCACCTTCCTCGCGGTCGCGGTGGGTACCGGCGAGGGCGTGGGGACTCAGCACCTTGCCCTGCGGCTTCGGCAGGGCTAGAGCTGCGGATAACCTTCTCGGTGAATGGGAAAGAAGAGACGCACCTCTTCGATCCTGTGGTTCCCGAGAACTTCATCCGCGCGGCGTGGCGAGAAGTGTAGAGATTCTCCGCGGCGTCGCCTTGCCCCGTTGAGCGCCTCTACGTGCGACATCCGGCTAGAGGCGCGGAATCCCTCGAATCGACGCTGGCGCGAACGCTGCAATGAGGTCACGACGCAGACGGTGGTCGTCGCGAGGCGCTGCGGAGAGGGGCCGCCGCGCATTCGCACCGTCTGGCCAGCACTTCATCCATTCCCCGGGGGAGAGGAACGTGTCCATGCGAACGATCGGGAACATCGGAATGTGCTTCATGGCGGGGGCAATGCTCGTGGGTTGCGCGGAGCTCGAGGACGTCGAGGGTGGCGCCGGCGATGAGGCCGTGCTCCTCGACAAGGACGGCAACGTCGACGAGGCCGCGCTCGTCGACAAGGGCGGCTACGTCGGCGAGAACGCGCCCGAGAGCTACGAGCTGCCGCCCTCGGCGCGCTCGGTCCCCAGCCGCGCCGACTACGTCACCACGGTCACACCCTACAGCGGCGTCTGGGGCGTCTGGAGCTCGATGCAGTACTGCCCCGCGGGCAGCTACGCGGCCGGCTACTCCGAGCGCATCGAGGGCTCGCAGGGCTCGGGCGACGACTCCGGCCTGAACGCGATCGCCATCGAGTGCGTCAACAAGGCGACCGGCGCGTGGACCGACTCGATCACGCCGCACGCCGGCTTCTGGGGCTCGTGGAGCCAGACCCGCCGCTGCAGCACCGCGGGCGGCTTCTTCACCGGCTCCGACCTGAAGTTCGAGCGGCCGCAGGGCTCAGGCGACGACACCGCCGCCAACGCGGTCGACTTCTACTGCAACACCGGCGTCGCGTTCGGCCCGGCGCGCGGCTGGGGCGTGTGGCAGCCGAAGGCGATGTGCCCGGCGAACACCGCGGTCTGCGGCGTGCAGGTGCGCGTCGAGGGCCAGCAGGGATCGAACGACGACACCGCGTTCAACGGCCTCCAGATCGCCTGCTGCACGTTCTAGGCGACGAGCCCGCTACGTGTTCTCATTGGCCGGGGCGCCGTACGCCTCGAGCCGGCTGTAGAGGGTCACGCGGTCGACGCCGAACAGCTTTGCCGCCTGCGTCTTGTTGCCGCCGGTGGCCCATAGCCGCAGCACCGCCCGGCGCTCGAGCTCGGCCAGCGGTGCCGGCAGCGTGACCGTCTCGACGCCTTCCGCTCCACCCGCGCCCGCGCCGGCCACCGGCGCGGGCGATTGCGTTGCGCGCGCCACCTGCGCGCCCATGAACGCGATGCGCGCGCGCGTGAGTCCTCTAGATCGGACATTCAGCCAAGGACCGGCGATCCGGGCGCAAGAAGGCTCGCGAGTTCGAGTAAGGCGATTCATCTCGGTGCATTGTCCACCGGAGTACGATCGATGTACTCCTCGCAGGAGCGCACCCATCTGGAGTAGTGCGCGCTGCTTGATGCGAGCGCTCGCAGGCTTGAAGAGGGTCCAGTCAGGCGCCGGAACTCGATCGGCACCGATCGGGCAGAGACCCGGGTTGCACGGGTCGCGTGCCCGAACCCGCCGCGCCGCGCCGCGGACGATCCTCGAACCTGGCGGAGCAAGCCGCCGAGACGTGCACGACGTGCGATGGGCGCGTTGTCGTTGACCAAGGTCGCGTGGGCTATGAGCGAACCGCCGCGTCGAGGCTCACGGCCGCGAGTCGTTGATCAGGGTCGCCACACCCGCGCGCCCTCCGACGACCAGGTCGAGGAGCCCGTCACCATCGATGTCGCCGAGCGCGGACTTGCCCGCGCCGATGCCGGCGGGCAAGAGCAGCGGCTCCTGCAAGATTCCGAGGCGCACCGGATAGACAAGCGCATGGGTACCGTTCGCGAGCACGAGATCGGGATGCCCGTCGCCGTCGAGGTCACCGAGCACCATGGGCCCCGACCAGTAGGGCGCTGTGTAGGGATGGGGCGGTTCGAAGGTTCCGTCACCGTGGCCGTGCGCGGTGGCCAGCACCTGCGAGCCGGTGACGCTGCTCGCGAGGACCAGATCGTTCGCGCCGTCGCCGTCGAGATCCTGGATGCCCACGTCGACGGCAAAGCCGGGTGAGCTCGGCGAGAGGTCGAAGCTGCCGTCGCCGCGGTTGCGCAGGAGCGCGACGGCGCTGCCCTCGTTGTAGAAGCCGACCGCAAGGTCGGGCAGGCCGTCCCCATCGAGATCGCCGATCGCGAGACCCTGCGGGTCGTAGCCGACGTTCACGTCGTGACGATCGGCGAAGGTGCCGTCGCCGCGACCCTTCCACACGGCCAGCCCACTGGGTCCGCCATTCAGGGTGGCCGGGCCGGCCACGAGATCGAGGTGGCCGTCACCATCGACGTCCGCGAGCGCGATCAGCGCCGATTCGCCGCCCATGGCGTAGTCGACCGGGGGTGCGAAGGTCGCGTCGCCGGCGCCGATGAGGACGCTGACGCCGCCCGCGCGCGAGACGATCAGGTCGGGGACGTGGTCGGCGTCGAGATCGGCGAGCACGAGATGCGGCCAATGGCGGCTGCCCGCAGGCGCATCGGTGGGCGGCCCGAGCACGCCCGCGGCGCTGCCACGGCGGACCGTCACGGTGCTCTGTCCTTCCAGCGCGACGACGAGATCCGCGAAGCCGTCGCCGTCGAGATCGGCGAGGCCGAGGTCGCGCTGCACGGCCGGCCCGGCGTCGAGACGCGCCGCCGCGAACCCGCCTCCGGGCTGGCCGTACAAGATCGTCACCGTGCCGTCCCACAGATTCCCCACTGCGAGGTCGACGCGCCCGTCGCCGTCGAGATCCGTCGCGACCACCGAGCCCGGATAGGCGCCGGCGAGGTAGCGTTGCGCGACCGAGAGCACGCCTTCGCCGTCGTTCTGCAGCACGATCACGGCGCTGCCGTCGACGATGGCGAGATCGAGGTCACCGTCACCATCGAGATCCGCGGCCGCGGGGCGCTGGGTGCTAGGGGGATGGACGCCCGGTGCCGCGAAGGCGCCGTGCGCATCGTTCATGAGCACTTGGGTGCCGAGCGTGCCGTCGCCGACGACGATGTCGAGGGCGCCGTCGCCGCTCAGGTCGGCGAGCGTGACCTTCCAGGGCGTCCCGCCGAGGGCGTACGCGGTGGCTGCGCCGAAAGTCCCGTCGCCCGAGCCGAGCAGCACGCTAACGTCTGCGCTCATCGCGCCCACGACCACGAGGTCCGACCGCCCGTCATCATCGACATCTCCGATCGCGACGCCGGCGGTGTAGTCGCCCGCCGCGTAGGTGACCGGCGCCGCAAAGGTGCCGCTGCCGCTGCCGAGCAGGACGTCCACCGAATGCCCGTTGCCCCGAGTCACGACGATATCGGCATGGAGGTCGCCGTCCAGGTCACCGATGGCGACGCCCACATCCGGACCGTCGGCCACCGGCACCGGTGTCGCGGCGAAGGTGCCGTCGCCGTTCCCGGCGCGGAGCGTGACGCCCATGCCGATCTCGACGAGGTCCAGGGCGCCGTCAGCGGTCACGTCGGCGAGCTCCGCCTCGGCCGCGCCCGGGAAGAACGCGGCCGACACGTAGGCTCCGTCGGCGCGGCGATCGAGGATGTGAACCCCGGCGCTGGCGCCGTCGATGCCGTTGTCGCCGACGACGAGGTCGGCCTTGCCGTCGCCGTCGAGGTCGCCGCTCACGAGCAGGTAGGGCGCGACGCCGATCGGGAACGACGGCGCGACACGGAACGCCAGCGACAGCGGCGCGCAGTGCCCGCAGGCGCCGAACCCCGAGCCATCGGGCAGGCAAGGCTGGACACCGGGATTCCCCGCTGCGCAGTTGCAGACCGCAGGTTCCCCAGGCACACACGTCGTCGCCGGCGCGGCATCCGCGGCGGCCGGGGACGGCGAATCGCCGCAGCCCACGAGAGCTACCCACAGAAGCGCCCATGCCCATGCTCGCGTCACGGCCGACCTCCCCACCTGGGTCGAGCTTACGCCTGCTGGGAGCCTGCTGGGCGTTCGAATGCGAAGGACTGCCGCGGCCGGGCGAGACGGTTGGTCGAGAAGCCCGGCCCGAGCGTGTACGACTCGACTGGCCCTCGACCCGGCCGGCCGGCGTCTTCATCGTCGTGGGCGAGATCATGGGTCGGGCGACCGCGTCAGCACGCCCGCCGAGGAGCGGTCCGAGCTTGACAATCGATCCAACTTGAAAGTAATTATCACTTTCAAAAGGAGTTCGAACCCACCATGTCGTCCATGTTGAAGGGAATCACCGCCGCCGTCCTGGCCCTCGTCATGCTGGGGGTGGGCGACGCGCACGCCGATCGGCGCGCGTTCACGCACACCTACGAGTACATGACGATGCCCCAGGGCAACCTCGAGCTCGAGTTCTACAACACCCAGGAGAGCGCGACCTTCGACACCGACTCGCCGAGCGAGTTCGAGCAGATGGTCGAGGTCGAGTACGGCATCACCGACCACTGGGACTTCTCGATCTACCAAGTCTTCGGCGGCGGCGAGGACGGCACGGGCGCGAGGGGCTTCGGCTACAAGGAGACCAAGCTGCGCACGCGTTACCGCTTCGCCGAGCGCGGTGAGTGGCCGGTCGACGTGCTGCTCTACTTCGAGATCATCAAGCCGTTCGGCATCGCAGCGGTGGGCCTCGAGCCGAAGCTGGTGCTGGCGCGCGACTTCGGGCCGGTGACCCTCGCGTTCAACGCGGTCCTGGAGCTCGAGCCCGAGGAGGAGCTCGACGTGGCGACCGGCGAGACCGAGATCGAGTACGAGATCGAGCCGGAGTTCGCGCTCGGCGTCACCTACGAGGCCTCGCCGGCGTGGAAGCTCGGCGTCGAGGCGTGGGGCGCGCTCGAGACCTTCGTCGAGACCGACGAGTACGCGGTGTTCGCCGGCCCCGCCCTCTCGTGGGCGCCGTCGCCGAAGCTATGGATCTCAGTGACGCCTGCCTTCAAGGTCCTCGGCGCCGACGACGAGCCCGAGTTCAACTTCCGCATGATCCTGGGGCTGGACCTCTGACCGACGCGATCCGGCCGTGCGGGCGGGTCGTGCGGGCGGGTCGTGCGGGCGCAGCCGATCGCGCGGCTTGATCACCTTCGATTTTGATAGTAACTTTCATTTTCAGCAGATGAAGTCTCTCGCCGTAGCGCTGCTCGTCGCCTCTTTCGCCGTCGCCTGCGCGCGCGTGCAGATGCCGCGCCCCACCGAGCTGCACGCGCAAAGCGCGCAGACCCGCTGGCCGGGCGTAACGGTCGCCGACCTCGATCGCGGACGCTCGCTCTACGTCGCCCGCTGCTCGAGCTGCCACCAGCCGGTGCCGCCCACGCACATCGCGCCCGCCGAGTGGCCCGGTCACGTGCAGGAGATGAGCGAGCGCGCCCACCTCGACGCCAGCGAGCAGCGCCTGGTCGAGACCTACCTGGTCACGATGGCGTCGAAGTAGCACGCCGTCGCCGCATCGTCAGCAGCAAGCTCCTGCCCAAGCCGCGCCCCCACCGAGTCGGCCGGTACCTCGCGCTCCTCGACGACGAAGTCGTCCGCGAACAGACGCTCGAGCCCGTCTCCGGTAGCAGGTGCTGCACCGAGGGCTGCTCGCGGCCCTCGCAGATGTCCATCGGTTACGAGAAAGTTCGCGCGCGGACGATCGTGCACGTCTAACGAAGAGGCCCCGTGCGGCTCATGCTCGCGACGAGGTCGTGCGTCTTGAGGGTCCACCCGACTGCGGCACGAAGAACGAAGCGCGCCGGCCAGCAGTCGCAGTAGACGACCCATCGTCTGTTCACGTTGACCGCGACGCAGAGGATCGCAATGTTCTCGATATGATCGCAAATTCGTGTGCTCGGCCGTAACTTTCCCTCGCGCCCGCCGTCCCTACCTTCGACCACCACGCTGCGCCTTCGCGTCTCGTGGCTGCGCTCCTCGCGGAGACGCTACGGTCGTCCACTCCGATGGAGCGGTGGTCTCGCAGGTCCGACGACCCCCGCGTTCGGCGGGGACCTGCGGGCGTGCCCAACGACGGGAGAACGACATGAGAAAAGTAGGCTATCTGGGCTGTCTGCTGGGTTTGCTCCTCGCCGCGTGTGGTGACGACGACGGTGGCGGCGCGGGTGCCGTCAGCCAGACGCCGCCGATCGGGCGCGTGGCCATCGATGCCTGGCTCGGCGAGGGCGACTACAAGATGTGGAACTGCGAGGCCGCGGTCCACGAGGCGCGCTCGCCGTCGCCCCACGGTTTCAACCGGATCTGCTCGAACGACAAGATCGCCAGCAACGCGACGGGCAACGGGGAGTGGCCCGAGGGCGCCGCGGCGGTCAAGGAGCTCTACGCGAGCGCGACCGGGCCGGTGATCGGCTACGCGGTGTACCTCAAGCAGAACGCGGCCAGCGCGGGTGGCGCCAACTGGTATTGGTACGAGAAGGTGCCCCTCGACCATCCGGCGCCACACGACGCCAACGGCACCGTGGCCGACGGCACGGGCGACTCTGGGCCGGCAATGGAGATCTGCGTCGGATGCCACATGGGCGCCGGCGTCGATGCCGAGCACACGCCGTCGCCGGGCGCACGCGATCAGGTCTACACTCCGGTTCCGTAGCTCCCGTGCCGTAGCTCCGGTTCCGTAGCGTCCCGTTCCGTGCGTCTCGTTCCGTAGCGTCCCGTTCCGCAGCGTAATCGGCGACTGGGCGCTACCACGCCGCAGTCCACCCGCCACCCCAGGACCAGGGCCCCATGCGCGTCTCCTCCATCTTCGCCGTCCTCGTCACCGGGGCGCTCAGGGCCTGTTCCGCCTAGAGGGCTCCTGTGCCTATGGCGGGCCGGGTCGAGATCGTGCAGCGCCCCGCGTCGTTATTCCACCTCGGTCGCGGGCCGCGTCCAGAAGGGGCTGATGTTGTTGGTCGCGATGTCCTGGCCCGGAAGCCACATGGGCGGTGTGCTCGGATCCCCTGGGGTGCCGGTGGCGACCTTGCTCTTGGAGATCGCGCCGATCCAGATCTGCTTGCACTGCGTGACGCCATTGCCCAGGCAACTCGGCGCGGTGTTGGCCGCGGTCAGTCGATGCCCGTAGTCCCGCTCGCTGGAGAAGACGATCCAGTAGTACTCGGTCGTCTGCGCAGGCGCCCAGTGTGGCCAGGTGATGTCGGCGTCGACCGTGCCGCCGTTCAGCGCGGTCAGGTCAGTCACCCACGCCCCGGCGGCATCGGCGAGCATGAGCCGCTGGCCCGCGGACGCCGCGACCTGGGTGTTGCGCCACGCCGAGCGGGCCCCGTTGAACACGATGAGCTTGCCGTCATCGGAGAAGCTCGGGAAGAAGAAGTTCGAGTAGGTGCCGCCGGGCAGGGTTATGGGCTGGCTGATGAGCTGCTGTGGCTCGCCGAACACGTGCTGTCCACCGACGTACTCGTAGCTCATGGTCGCTAGCGCGCCGTCGGAAAGATCGATCCACTGGCCCGGGTGCGGCGTGGACGCGAAGACCACCCGCGTGCCGTCGGCGGACCAGTCGGCCATGAGCGCCGAGCGGGGAGCTCCGGGCCCGTGCGTCGAGACCTCGTTCAGGTTGGAGGGCACGGCCGTGCCCGTGTCCGGGTCGTAGAGCGCGAGGGTGCCGTCGGCCATGGACACGATCGCGAGCGACTGCGCGTCCGTCGGGAAAGGGTTCCCCACCGGGGCGAAGGTCGTGTACGAGCCGCGGATGGCCTTGTCGTTGGCGTTGACCGGCTCGGTCCACGCCTGCGCGACCGGGTCGTAGCGCATGAACCCCGCGTACAGATTGTTGCAGTCGTTGGCCACGCAACGGCTGTAGCCGAGGCGGCTGCCTGCCCGTGACAGCGAGTGGCACGAGGTGCAGTCGTCCTTCACCAGCGTCGGCGGCCCGACGCTGCCAAAGGTTTGGCTCATGATGTTGCCCTGCGACGAGGCCCAGTAGTAGATGGCGCTCTTGTCGACGTTGTCGCGCGACACCGTGATCGAGAGCGCGGGGCTCACGTAGCGGGTCGTCGGGTCGGCCTGCAGGAGGCCCTCGACAGCGATGCCCAGCTCGCCGCCCGCCGCGGAGCCCGCGACGGCGCTCCAGTCGGCCACGCCCAGGGCCGCCTCGAGGTCGCTCGAGTAGACGTCGATATCGAGAAAGGTCGACGTCAGCGCGACGTGGAAGAGGTCGTTACCGGCCGCGGTCCACTGGAACTCGATGGGGGGGATGTTGGCGGGGGCGACGGCACGGTCGAACGGGTACTGGACCTGGGGCGTGCGCGCCGGGTCCATGGCGGCGGTCGCGGCGTCGAAGAGCCCGGGCGCGCCGGGCGGCGTGGACCCGCCGGTCACGACCCGCCCCTTGAGGACCACGGCGAGATCCGCTGAGCCGGCGAGGCCGCCGCAGCTCACGCCGACCGTGGTCTTGCCGCCGTGCGGGCCCACCGTGACCGTGGCGCCGCTGGCCGAGCCGAAGATCACGCTGATCTCGAGCGCACACGTGGAGGTGATGTCCGTGCGCTGCCCGGCGGAGACGCCGAAGACCTGATAGACCTGCTGCGCCGAGCCGCCGAGAGGCACGACCAGCGAAGCCTGCGGAGGCTCGACCTCGATGCGCTCGAACGCGCCCGTCGAGCCGTCACCACCGCCGCTGTCCTTCTTGTCGTCGCAGGCGAAGAGCGATAATGCGGTCGCGAAGCAAACACCGAGACGTCCGGCAAGTAGCAGTCGCATGGGGGGTACGATAGCAAACCCTCCGGTTCTTGGCGACGAGGGGTGGGCTGCCTGGGCGCTCAGCGGGTCTGCGCGACGACCTCGGCGGGGCCCCAGACCACGTCGGCGAGCGACAGCCGGGTGATCCGCGCGTCGCGTCGGTAGTAGTCGCGCAGGCGCACGCGGTCGGGCTGGCCGAGCGCCGGATCGATGACGCTGACGACCAGGTCGTTGCCGGTGCGCGTCAGGGCGATCTGATGCGAGTAGTACCAGCGGATGGACAGCGCGATGTCGCCGCGGTCGTCGTCGATGAGGTCGTCGCCCCAGCCGGGCGCGAAGATGTAGATGTCGTTGCCCGCGTCGCCGTAGAGGTCGTCGTCTCCCGCGTCGCCGTAGAGGACGTCGTCGCCTTCGTAGCCGTAGAGAATGTCGTCGCCAGGGCCGCCCCAGAGCGCGTCGCCCCCGCCGTAGCCGTACAGCTTGTCGTTGCCCTCCGCGCCAGCGAGCGCGTCGCCGTTGTCGCTGCCGCGCAGGCGATCGGCGCGGCGGGTGCCGCGGTCAGCCTCGCCCTCCCAGGGCACCGGGTTGGAGCTAGCCTGCCGGCGCGTGTCCCAGGTCATGCCGTCGGCGAACTCGATGATCATCGCGCCGACGGCGCAGTCCTCGCCCTTCTCGAGGTACATGCGCACCAGGAGCTGGTCGTCCGTGCCGTCGATGAGGAGCAGCGCATCCCCGCTGCCGGTCCGCAGGGCCCGCACTTCGTCGGCGTAGACATCCTCCAGCACCAGCGTCGATCTCGGGTACCCCGAGTCGGCGCAGTAGTCGCGCTCACCGAAGAAGCTGGAGCCGTCGCCGGCCCAGTAGCGCCAGACCGGACCGGTCTCGTAGTCGGCGGCGCGCGCCGCGGGGGTGGGCGCCAGGAAGAAACAGGCGGCCAGGGTTATCGACGCGGTGAAAGTTTTCATGCGATGGCTTTAGCATGTGAAACAAAAGTTTCATTCGCCTAACTTACGCTGCGTCCGCCGAATGCTGTCGGCCACGGGAGGCCTGCGCCCGGGCTCGGCACGATGACCGTCGTCCGACCGGAGCTCGGTTGCGTTTACGCCGATACTGCAACGGACGTTCTCGACGACCTGGTACTCACGCGATCCTGTCTCGGCACCTGACAGCTGAAGATCTCACCGCGATCCCGGCGAGCTCACTCGCGCCGGCGCCTCCGCTGTTCCTACCAGGCCGACAGGAACGCGATCAGGTCGCGCTTCTGGTCGTCGTCATAGTCGGTGCACAGATCCAGGTGAACGGCGTCGGTCAGCGGATCGGACGCGTCGGCCGCCTCGCCGCGCGAATCGCCCAGGCAGAACAGGTGATCGAGGCCGCGGACGCCTCCGTTGATCATGAGTCGCGATCGGGTCCACACGCCCTCGAGGACGCGAGCGTTCACCGCATCGACCGTGCCGTAGGACTCGGGCACGACGTCCATGATCCAGTCGTAGGCGAGCGCCGATTGCATGTTGGGCGGCTCGTAGCCGACGAAGATCGAGCGGAACGCCTCAGGGCTGGCGACGGTCTCGAGCGGGTACGGCGCGAGCGAGTCGCCGCGCTTCCCGTCGTGGCACGACGCGCAGGCCTGCGCGAACAGCGCCGCGCCGGCCGCGTGGCGCTCCGGCTCGCGCGGGCTCGGATTCACCGGCGCGCGCAGCGTGCGTACGTACGCCGCCACCGGATCGACGTAGCGCGGCGAATCGGCGCCGGGATTCAAGTAGGTGAGGTAGAGCCCGACGCGCACGAACGCCTCGAGCGAGCGGTAGGGCGCGATCTCGCCCGCCGGCGCGTCGCGGCCCGCGGCCACATCGTCCTCGTACTTGACCACGTCCCAGATCGACGGCGGCGTGACGAAGAGCTGTCGATCCACGATGCCGATGAGCGGCGCGAACGGATTGAAGCGCCCGCGGCCGCCGCGCAAAAACGAGCGCGACTCGTTCGCCGTCGGGAACGAGGAGTCACCCAGCACCGCCTCCGCCTGCTCGGGCGTGAGGGTCTCGAGCGCCTTGAAGAAGGCGGCCTCGGGGGCCTCGCTCGCGTGCAGGAGCTCGGTGAGCTGCTGGTAGTAGGCGACGGTCTCGGCCGGCCAGTCGCTCGGCTCGCGGTCCGGGTTCATCAGCCACAGCGTGAACATGCCGAGCGCGTTGAGCTTGCCCAGGTCCAGGTCGGTGTTGCCGGCGCCGATGGCGAAGCGCCCGTCGGGCAGGCGCGCCGCGTGACACGCGGCGCACGAGAACGTCATCTTGCGGCCGGTGATCCCGTCGGGCTCCTGGTCAGGTGGCGAGGGCACCAGGCCGATGGGCATGACGTCCTCGTCGGGATCCGCGATCATGCCGAGCGCCGACCACTGCGGGCCGATCTCGCCGGGGAACGTGGCGTGCAGCCCCACGAGCACGCGCTCGGGCAGAGTGGGCCCCTGGCACTCGAGGCCGGCGAACAGGTACATCCACTTGCCGCAGCGGACAAGGTCGACGATCGCCTGTGGGTGGCCCGCCTCGGACGCCGGTAGCTTGTCGGTCAGCGGATCGAGCCGCGCGAAGTGCGCGTCGCAGCTGCCCTCGAGCACGTCCTTTTCGAGCACCGCGGCGACGTCGGTGTCGAGGTCGTGCGTGGCGCCGCACGGCGCCAGGACGGTCATGCCGGGATCATCGAAGAGGCCGCGGAGGGTGATCGGACCGCACGACACGTCGGCGTCCAGGGGGGCAGCGTCGGTGGTGGTGGTGGTGGCGCCCGGGTCGTCACATGCGCTGGCAATCGTGACGATCAGGATGCAGGAGAGGCAGGTGGTGCGAATCGACATGGGGCTCCTCGGCGGCGGCTACGAGGCGGACTCTACATCGAGGGGAGCGGGAATGTGCGAACTAGGACGCTCAACTTTCCATATCAGCCTGAAGAACGACGCGTCCGGCTGGGCCGGGGTCGAGGACGGGGCTGGCCGCTCCGAGCTGGCCTGGGGGCCGTTCCCCGGCGTCGCCGCCAAGGTGCTCGAGCGCGTGGCGGGCGCACGAGCGCACCCTGGCCGAGGCGCTCGAGCGCGTGGAGGCGAGCAAGCACAGGACGAGGTCCCCGAGACCCGAAATACCTGCTCGAGCGGCGCCGCGATGCGCATCGGCGATGCGCATCGGCGATGCGCATCGGCGATGCGCTAGCCCGGTCCCGGCACTCACGGCGCTCGGCTGCGCCCCGGACAAGGTGGGTCCCGAAGCGCTACGCGCTTCACCCTCCTAGGGAGGCGGCGCCGCGGGCTCGGGCGTCGGAGCGGGCGGCGCCATCGGGATAACGACCTCGAAGCACGCGCCCTTGTGCTCGCCCTCGCTCGCCGCGGTCACCCGACCGCCGTGGAGCTCCACGAGCTTGCGGACAATCGCAAGGCCGAGGCCGAGGCCGTGGGAGCGGCGATGCATCCCGGTGTCCGCCTGCCGAAACGACTCGAACACGTGGGGCAAGAACTCGGGCGTGATGCCCTGGCCGGTGTCCTGGACGACAATGGCGACCTCGGACGTCGTGCGGCGCAGGACCACGGTGATGGTGCCGCCGGCGGGCGTGAACTTGATGGCGTTG
>JBKJOI010000973.1:0-2598 GCA_046595695.1 Haliangiales bacterium
ACGTCGACGGGGCGCGAGGGCGAGGGCGCGTGGCCGGCGCTCAGCTTCGACTACGCGACGTCGTCGGCGCCGGTGGTGCAGCCGGTGCCGGGCGTGGGCAACTGGCGGCTGAACGCGAGTGGCATCAGCCTGGTGGATCTGGACGGCGACGGCGCGGCGGAGCTCCTGCAGCTCGCCGACGGCGGGCACACGTACCGGGTCAACCAGGAGGGCAGCTTCGCGCAGTACCAGGTGATCACGGGGAACACGCAGTCGATGGCGACGCTGCAGCTCATGGACATCGACGGTGACGCGCGCGCGGACCTCTTGCAGGACACCGGCAACGGCTGGGCGGTGTGGAAGTACGGCAAGACGAAGTGGCTGCCGCAGGCGGCGCTCCTGCCCGGTGGCGTGTGGCCGGGCAGCGCTGGGCTGGCGCTGAAGAACCCGAACTACACGCGCTTCGCCGACGTGAACGGCGACGGGCTCGTCGACGCGATCCGCTGGGACAACGACAACTTGAAGATCCACCAGGCGACGCGCACCGGCTTCCTGGCCGCGCGCGAGGTGCCGCGCATCGGCGGCACGGTGCTGCCCGCGCTCAAGGGTCGCTTCCAGGACGCCAACGGCGACGGGCTCGACGACTACCTCGAGCTCCATCCCGACCGCATCGACGTCTACATCGGCCGCGGTGATGGCAGCTTCGACGCGGTCGACACGATGGCCTACCCGTTCGCCGAGGCCGTCACCAACCCCGACGACATCCACCTGGCCGATCTCGATCGCGACGACCTGCTCGATCTGGTGCGCGTGGACCTCGGCACCGTGCGCTGGTTCCGCGGCCTCGCCGACGGCTCGTTCAGGGCGACCGCGGTGACGGTCGCCAACCCCGAGCCGCTCAGCGCGGACGTGGTGGTCACCATGACCGACGTGAACGGCAACGGCTCGCAGGACGTGGTGTGGTCGTCGGCGAGCGGCATGTGGCGCATGGACATCGCGGGCGCGACCACGGCGGGCATGCTGGTCGGCGCGCGCAACGGCCTGGGCATGGACGTGAGCTTCGCGTACCGCTCGTCGCATGCGCTGTCGGCACAGGCGCGCCAGGCGGGCGAGGCGTGGCTGTACGAGGTGCCCATCTCGATGCCGGTGCCGGTGGAGAAGATCACCGCGCTCGGCCCCGGTGAAACCGCGCGCAAGATCAACTACAGCGTGCGCGACGGCTACTGGGATGCGGCAGAGCGCCGCTTCGGCGGCTTCATGAGCACGGTGGTGACCACCTGGGGTGCGACGCCGGCGGAGACCAGCTCGGTGCTCACGCGCTACCACAATGGCATCGGCGCCGCGGGCATGAACCGCATCCTGCGCGGCCAGGTCCTGGTCGAGCAGGTGAAGGACGGCACCGGGCGTCGCCTGTCGATGACCTCGAACGTGTGGGATCCGCTGGCCATCACAGGCCTGCCGTCGACCGTGCCACTCCTGCGCCGCGCCGTGCTCAAGGAGACGCGCACCCGCTACGAGGAGAACCTGCCGGTGCGCGAGACGCGTGTGACGCACGAGTACGACGGCTTCGGTCGCGTGAAGCGGACCGTCGACCACGGACGCCTCGATCTCGATCACGACGACTCGATCAACGAGCAGCGCCACACCGACGACGACACCACCTGGGTGCGTGACCTGCTCTGCGAGGAGAAGGAGCTCGGCTCGGGTGGCGAGCTCGTGAGTCACACCCAGTTCCTGTTCGGCGACGAGCAGACGGTGCATCCGCTGTGCGTCGTCGGCAAGGGCTGGCCGCGTGAGACGCGTGCCTGGCTCGCCGACGAGGGCCGCTTCGTGACCACGTCGGCCGCGAGCTACGATGAGCACGGCAACCCGGTCGAGGTCCTCGAGCACGGCAGCACGCGCGAGGTCCTCTACGACGCCGATGGCCTGTTTCCCATCGAGGAGCGCGTCCAGATCGCGCCCGGACGCGACCTGGTCTGGCGCATGACCTGGGATCCGATCCTGGGCGTAGCCACGACGCTCGAGGAGCCCAACGGCCACATCACGCACGCGAGCTACGACAGCCTGGGTCGCTTCACTGGCCTCGCGCTCGACGGCCGTCCGGCCCACATGCTGATCGCGTACGACTGGGTCGCGCCGTACCCGAAGACCACACTCTGGGAGTTCGACGGCAGCGCCGCCGAGCTGGGCGCGCCCCCGGTCACCTGGTCGGCGAGCAGCCACTGGCGCCAGAACGTCGAGGTCTCGAACGGCAGCGGCGATGTGCGCTACCGCGCCGTGCGTGCTGCCGCGGACCGGTGGATCATCTCTGACTATCAGGAGCACGACCCCGGGTCGCGCGTGATCTTCGCCGGCCAGACGGTCTATTCGTCGCAGCTCGAGCACGCGGGACGTCCCGCCGGCATGGTCGGCGATCAGCTCTTCTACGATCCGCTCGGCCGCCTGGTCGAGCAGCGCCTGCCCACCGGCGCGCGTCGCGTGTTCACCCACGGCGACTTCGAACGCAGCACGCGCGAGGACGACCTGGCGCCGGTGCGCAACGTGCTCGACGGCCAGGGGCGCGTGATCCTGACCGAGCGCTCGCTGCCCGACGGCACGCACGAGACGGTCGAGGCGCGC
>JBKJOI010000093.1:0-21991 GCA_046595695.1 Haliangiales bacterium
GACGACTCCGAGCCGCCCAGCCTGGCCGATCAACTCCGCGCCCACGACCGTCGTCGCGCGCGCATCGGCTGGGCGTGAAGCTGGCTTATTGTACCGATCTTGGCTCGCTCCCCTGGAGCGTGAACGGGGCGAGCGGGCTGTCGCTCTACGTCGAGAAGCTAGGCTTCACACCCGCCGAGGCCATTCGCGCGGCGACGGTCGTGGGCGCGGAGTTGATCGGCCAGGCTGGGCGGCTCGGAGTCGTCGCGCCCGGCGCGCTGGCGGATCTCGTCGCCGTGCGAGGTGATCCTCGTGCTGACCTCACGCTACTCGAGCATGTGTCGTTCGTGATGATCGATGGGCAAGTCGTACGATCGGAGTAGTCGCCGTGTCGCCGTGGCTGCGGCGGTGCGACAACTTCGAACGTCATTCCCTGGTCCGGTAGGTCGTTCATCAACATCTCGCGGCGCAACCCGCCGCGAAGAAACGGAAGCGCTGATATGGCGTCGGTCTACTGGCGAGGCAAGAAGGGCAAGGGCAAGTGGTACCTGCAGTGGCGCAACGCCGACGGCCGCTGGCAGCGTGAGGTCTCCACCGCGAAGACGAAGACCGAGGCGAGGCGCCTCGCCGACGAGCTCGAGCAGCAGGCCGAGCGCCAGCGGATGGGTCTCGAGGCGCGCCCGGCGCCTGACGGGGGCGGGACGCTCGACGCGCTGCTCGAGTGGTGGCTCGAGACCTATAGCGCGGCCACGGCGTCGCACACGCGCACGTCCTGCTCGGTACGGCTTCATCTGATCGGCTCGTCGCTCGGTGCGCTGCGCCTGGTTCACGTGACGCCGGGCAAGATCGAGGTGTTCCTGCAGGCGAAGGGGAAGGACCTCGGTCCGCAGTCGATCAACCACCTGCGCCGCTTTCTTATCACCGCCTTCAACCGCGCGCGGCGAGCGGAACGCTGGAACGGAGAGAACCCGGCGGCGCAGGTGCAGCGTCGCAAGATACCGCGGCGCACGCCCGACTACCTGCGCGTGGAAGAAGTGCCGCGCGTGCTCGCGCACATCGCGCCGGAGTGGCGTGCGCTCTACGCCACCGCGATCTACACGGGCCTGCGCAAGGGCGAGCTGCTGGGCCTGCGCAAGAGTGACGTCGACCTTCGTGCGCGCTTGCTCACCGTGGCGGTGTCGTACGACCGCGAGACCACCAAGGGCGGGCATGCGGACGTGATCCCGATCGCCGAGGAGTGCGTGCCGTTTCTGAGGTACGCGATCGAGACGTCGCCGTCGACGGAGCTCGTGTTCCCGCGGCCGGACGGCACGATGCACCGCCAGGACATCACGCTCGAGAAGAAGCTACGGCACGCCATGGGTCGCGCGGGCATCGCGACCGGCTACACGCATGTGTGCCGCAAGAAGGGCTGCAAGCACGCCGAGGAAGCGCCCGACGCCGAGCTGCGCCGGTGCCCGACGCACGGCGCGAAGCTCTGGCCGAAGGCGAAGGTGCGCAACACTCGCTTCCATGACCTGCGCCACACGACGGCTTCGCTGCTCATGATGGCGGGCGCCAACCCGGCCGCGGTGCAGCGCATCCTGCGCCACAGCGACCCGCGCATCACGACCGAGGTCTACGGACACCTCTCGCCCGACTACCTGCGCGCCGAGATCGATCTGCTGCGCTTCGGCGTGACCGATGAACGGCACGTCGAACCCGCTGCGCACACGTCGAGCGTTGCGCTTGTCCCACCGGTGTCCCAAGCTCTAAAAAACGGGACTGACGATACGGAATGCGGCTCTGAAAACGCTGCAATTTCAGCTACTTCAAGGGTGCGCGCTGTAGGAGTCGAACCTACGACCTTCGGCTTCGGAGACCAACGCTCTATCCAGCTGAGCTAAGCGCGCGGAACGCCGTCTGTGTATTCCGACGGGGCGCGGGCGTCAAGGGGCTTCGGCTCCCGGACCATCAGCGGCGGCGCAGGATGAAGACGGTGATGGCCGTGCCGAGGCCCGCGAGGAGGCCGATGATCATGGGGAGGAGTAGCGTGAAGATGCCGCCGAAGAGGCTGCCGGGCATGAAGGCGAGGACGACCTTCGAGCCGGGTGCGTCGCTGCCGTCGTCGAGCGCAGGATAGGCACACGCGAGCTTGTGCGTGCCGGCGTGCGGAGTGTCGAGCTCGAAGACCGAGGATCCGGCGTAGGCGCCCATCGTGTAGGTCTGGCTGCCGGTCGGGTTCTCGAGCGCCACCTGGCCGCCCTGGGGATCGGTCAGGCCGCAGCGCAGGCCCGAGAGTTCGCCGGTCTGGTAGACGACGCCGTCGACGCGGCTCTTCTGCTCGTAGAACACGGTGCTCTTGCCGGCGACGAGGTCGACCTCGACCTCGCCGGGCACGACCGCGCGCTCGAGGCCGTCGAGGCGGCCGCCCAGGCCGGTGAGGACCTGGAACATGGTGGCGCCGCAGCCCGCGAAGGGCAGGAAGGCAGCCAGGAGGTAGAACCACTTGCTCGGTCGCTTCATCGCTTCGCCCCTTAACCTGCGCCCGACTGGACGCTAGGCTGCATCTGGCCATGAACGTCCAGATCTTCGGTACCAAGAAGTGCGCCGAGACGCGCAAGAGCGAGCGCTGGTTCAAGGAGCGCGGCATCAAGTTCCAGGCGATCGACCTGGCGCAGAAGGGCATGAGCGCGGGCGAGCTGCGCAGCGTGGCGGCGCGCGTCGGCGGCATGGAGGCGCTCATCGATCGCGAGGGCCGGCGCTACGTGGACAAGGGCCTCAAGTACGCCGCGCCGACGGGCCCGCGCATCGAGGCCATCCTGCTGGGCGACGCGCTGCTCCTGCGCACGCCGATCGTGCGCAACGGCGCGCAGGCGACGCTGGGGTATCAGCCGGAGATCTGGAAGGACTGGACGTAGCGGCGGGCGGGACGAACGGGACGAACGGGACGAA
Source organism: Haliangiales bacterium (assembly GCA_046595695.1). Lineage (GTDB taxonomy): Bacteria > Myxococcota_A > Polyangia > Haliangiales > SHYZ01 > JBKJOI01. The sequence continues at coordinate 2,914 of JBKJOI010000093.1, forward strand.
CGCGGCGGGCGTGCGCTTACGCTACCAGCCGCACTTCTGGCCCTTGTTCTCGTTCTGCAGCCACTTGTAGAGCGGGTCGAAGTACTCGAGCATCGCGCTCGCGTCCATGTTGCGCTCGCCGGTCATGGCCTCGAGCGCCTCGGGCCAGGGCTTGGAGGCGCCCATCGCGAGCATCGCCTTGAGGCGCGCGCCGGCCTCCTTGCTGCCGAAGATGGAGCACTCGTGGAGCGGGCCCTTGAAGCCGGCCGCCTTGCACAGCGAGCGGTGGAACTGGAACTGCAGCACGTGGGCGAGGAAGTAGCGCGTGTAGGGCGTGTTGCCGGGCACGTGGAACTTGGCGCCGGCGTCGAAGAACTCCTCGCCGCGCGGTGTCGGCGGCGCCACGCCCTGGTACTGCAGGCGCAGCTCCCACCAGTGCTTGTTCCACTCGTTCGCGGGAACCTTGCCGGAGAACAGGTCCCAGCGGTACTTGTCGACGAGCAGGCCCCAGGGCAGGAACGCGACCTTCTCGATGGCGCGCTGCATCTGCGCGTTGATAGTCGCCTTGGGGTTGTTCGCGACCTTGTCGAGCAGGCCGACCTGCTTGAGGTACGCGGGCGTCATGGACAGCGCGATCGCGTCGCCGATGGCCTCGTGGAAGCCGTCGTTCGCGCCCGACTGGTAGAGCATCGGCAGCGTGTAGTAGTTCATGAAGTAGTAGTCGTGGCCGAGCTCGTGGTGGATCGTGACCAGATCCTCGTGGTTCTGCTTGATGCACATCTTGATGCGCAGGTCGTTCGCGAACTCGACGTCCCAGGCGCTCGCGTGACAGACGACCTCCTTGTCGGCGGGCTTCACGAACATGGAGCGCTCCCAGAAGGTCGGGGGTAGCGCGTCGAGGCCGAGCGAGGTGAAGAACGCCTCGGCCAGCTTGACCATCTTGATGGCGTCGTACTTCTGCTTCTTGAGCGCGGGCGTTACGTCGAGCTGCGGCTGGCCCTTGTAGGGCTCGAGCTCGGGGTACATGTAGCCCCAGTCCTGCGCCCACATGTTGCCGGTCAGGTGCGCCGGGATCGGGCCGCTCTTGGCGACGACCTTGTCACCGTACTTGCCATTCAGCTTGCGACGCGTGTAGCAGTGCAGCTCCTTGTAGAGCGGCTCGACCTGGCTCCACAGGCGGTCGGTCTCCTTCTCGAAGTCGGCCGCGGACATGTCGTAGCCCGAGCGCCACTGCTCGCCCATGTCCTTGAAGCCGATGGCGCGCGCGCCCTCGTTGCCGAGGACGACGAAGCGCTGGTACAGCGGCTTGACGATCTTGCCGACGGTGTCGTGCCAGCCCGACCAGGCCGCGAGCAGCTCGGCGGGCTTGCGGCTGTTGGCCATGATGTCCTCGAGCGCGCCCAGGTCCCTGCAGTTCTTGCCGGTGGCGTCGCACGCCTTGCCCTTGCCGTACTCGGCGTCCATGGTCGCCATGATGGTGGCGAGCTCGGCGGCCTTGGCGGGATCCTCGGGCGCGACCAGGACGGTGCCCATGCGCAGGAGCTGCAGCTGGCGGCGCGTGTCGGCGTCGAGCTTGTCGAAGATGGGCAGGAATCGCGCCGTCCGGAGCACCGCCTTGGTCATGTACGAGAGCGTCTCGGCGCCGGCGGCCGCCGCGGCGGCCTCGGTTTCGGGCGTGATGTTGGTCATCTTGGCCCAGTCGGCGCGCGCCTGCTGCACGTAGAGCCGGCGCAGATCCTTGTCGACCTGCGCGACGAAGGCCTTGGCCTCGCCCTCGGTGGGCGCGGCCGCGCCAGGCGGCGAGTCGCCGGGCTCGGCGATGGTTTCGGCGCTGCCCGGCTCGCTGACACCGACGGGGGTGCCGCTGCCGCTCTTGGTGCCGGTGCCGCCGCAAGCGCAGGCGGCGACGCTCAGTAACGCGGAGAGAATGATTCGGTCCAATCGCATGGCGGGGACCCTACGACGGGCTCCGAGGCCGTGCAAGCCGACGCTGTGACGCAGCGCGGCGCGGGACGGCGCGCCGGCTACTGGACCCGCGCCATCTCTTCGCGGAGCTGCGCGGCGGCCTCGTTCACCTGCGCGAGCCGATCCGCCATGTCGTTCTCGAGGCCGGCGATCTTGGCCGCGCCGTGGTGCAGGAGGTCGACCTGGCGACGCAGGTCCTTGTGCCCGCGGGTCAGCGAGATCGCGTCGCTGAGCGCCTTGCCGACCACGGTGCCGACCGACTGCACGGTGATCAGCTGCTCGCGCGCGAGGCGATCGATGCGCGCCGCAGCCTCCGACACGCCGCGCGCGCCCGCGCGCAGCTGCTCGCCGTGGCCGGCCTCGGCGGCGACCTTCTGCGAGAGCGTCTGCGCGCGCTCGGCGAGCGTCGCGGCGGCCTCGACGACGCGGCGCGAGGCGTCCCTCTGCTCGTCGATCGTGCGCGCGATGCTCTGCGTCTTCTTCTGCGCCGAGCGCGCGCTGGTCCGGATCTCGCCGAGCGCGTCGCCGGCGCCGAGTGCGACCTGGAAGCCCTCGTCGACCGCCTTCACGCCGCTCGCCATCGCGTCCATGGCGCGCTGGCTCTCGTCCTGCACGCCGCGGATCTGCTCGGAGATCTGCTTGGTGCTCGCGGCGGTGCGCTGCGCGAGCGCCTTGATCTCCTGCGCGACCACCGCGAAGCCGCGGCCGTGCTCGCCCGCCTGCGCCGCGATGATCGACGCGTTCAGCGCGAGCAGGTTGGTCTTCTCGGCGATCTCCTGGATGATCTTCACCACGTCGCCGATGCCGACGACGCGCTGGCCGAGCGCGGCGATGCGCTGCGCGGCCTGCTCGGTGACGCCGCGGATGCGTTCGATCTCGTCGAGCGTCTTGTGCACGGCGCGGTAGCCCTTCTCGGCCTCGACGACGACCTTGGACGAGAGCGTCGCGGTGTCGGAGGCGCCGCCGTGGACGCGCGAGAGCGCCTCGTTCATCTGCGTGGCGGCGGTCGAGGTGTCGGCCGACGCGACGGTGAGGCCGACGATCTCCTTGCCGACGTCGGCGAGCGCGGAGACGACCGCGAGGCCGATCTGCGCGGCGCTCTCGGTGGCGCGACCGAGCCCGTCGGCCTCCTCGACGAGCGAGCGGACGCCGCGCTCGGCGGTCACCGAGCTCTGCTCGGCGCGCCGCGCCGCCGCGTCGATGCCCTCGAGCCAGGCGGCCGGGTTGCCGCGTCCGCCGGTGAGGTTGGTGACCAGCTCCTCGACGCCGCCGAGCAGCTGCGACACGCCGCCGCGCGCGTCGGTGCGCGAGCGCACTGCCTGGTGAGCGTCGCGCGCCGCGGCCTCGATGCGCTCGGCGGTGCTGGCGAGCACGCGATCGCAGGTCTGCTGCAGCTCGCGCAGGCGCGCGATCGCGGTCAGGCGCTCCTGCTCGAGCTTGTGCTCGCGACGCGATCCGTCCGCCAGCCGCGCGCGCGCCCACACCAGACAGGTCGCGGCACCGACGCCGAAACCGGCTGCAGAGGCGAGCACGAGCGGCCAGAAGTCAGGCACGGGTGCGCCAGTTTCGCACGTGACGACGTCGGTCGGCAATTTCGTGTGTTTGCTCCCGCCGCTGCTTCCGTCTTCTGCCGAGATCGAAAAGTGAGTAGCATGAGGTACTTACCTGGGGGACGAATGCGCAGCTGTGGTGTCTGCTCAGCACAAGTGTGGGATGGCGCCCGGCGCTGCCGCACGTGCGGTGCCGACTTGACCGACGACCTCCCCGTCGACGGTGACGCGGCGCAGGCGCTGATCGGACGCCGCATGGGCGGCAAGTTTGTCTTGCGCGAGCTGATCGGCACCGGCGCGACCGGCCACGTGTTCCGCGCCGATCAGGTCACGCTCGGCCGCACCGTCGCGGTGAAGGTGCTGCGCGAGCACCTGGCAGACGACCCGGAGGTCGTCCGCCGCTTCCACGACGAGGCGCTCGCCGCGAGCCGGTTGAACCACCCCAACACCGTCGCGGTCATCGACTACGGCCAGACCGATGACGGCCGGCTCTACATCGTGATGGAGTACCTGCGCGGGCGCACGCTCACGCAGGTGATGCGCGCCGAGTTCCCGGTGCCGGTGGCGCGCGCGGTCGCGCTCACCTCGCAGATCCTCGACGCGCTCGAGGAAGCGCACGCGTCGGGCGTGATCCACGCGGATCTCAAGAGCGACAACATCGTGGTCGAGACGCTGCGTGGCGGCGCCGACCTGGTGAAGGTCGTCGACTTCGGCATCGCGCGCATCATCGATGCATCGCGCGACGGCGTGGGCACGACCGGCGCGGGTCCGGGGCAGCAGACGATCTGCGGCACGCCCGAGTACATGGCGCCCGAGGTGATCTCGGGCAACGAGCTCACCGCCGCCGCCGATCAGTACGGGGCGGCGATCGTGCTCTACGAGCTGCTCACCGGCGTGACGCCGTTCCAGGGCGGGCAGACGCTCGAGGTGCTGGCACGGCAGCTGCGCGACGAGCCGCCGCCGCCGAGCACGCGCCGGCCGGGGCTCGCGCTGCCCGAGGCGCTCGAGACCGCTCTCCTGCGCGCGCTCGCGAAGCGGCCGACGGATCGCTTCGGCAGCGTCGCCGAGCTGCGCGCGGCGCTGCAGGGATCGGTGCGGCCGAAGACCGAGCCGGGCTTCGCGGCGGCCGCCGGGCTCGGCGTCGCCGAGGAGCGGCAGTGTCCGGCGTGCGGCGCGACGAACCCGCGCCGCTTCAAGTTCTGCCCCGAGTGCGGCGAGAAGGTCGAGGTCACCGGCGCGGGGCCCGTACAGCCGAGCATGGGCGTCCTGTCGCCGCAGCGCGCCAAGGAAGTGCGCACGCAGACCATGCGCTGGGCGCCGCAGCCGCCGCCGGTGTGGCCGCTGCCGCTCGTGGGCCGCGCCGCGGAGCTGTCGAGCCTGGAGCGGTTCATGGCCGGCGGCGGCGGCGCGAGCACGATGCTGCTGGTCGCGCCGCTCGGCCTGGGCAAGACCCGCCTCGTCGAGGAGGCGGTCAAGCACGCGGCGGCGTCGGGCACGCTGGTGACCATCGCGGGTCCGGATCCCTCGGGGCTCGCGCTCGCGTGGTACCCGATCCGCGCGGCGGTCGCGGCCATCCTCGAGCTGCCGCCGGTTTGCCCGGTCGAGGCGCTGCTCGAGCGGCTCGAGGCGATCGGGCTGGGCACGCGCGACGCGCCCGGCCTCGCCGAGCTGTTCGGGCAGGAGGGCGCGCTGTCGCAGCTCGAGGCGCCGATCCGGCGGCGCGAGTGCATGGCCGCGGCGCAGCGCGTGCTGCGCGCGGCATGGCAGGGCGGCCGGGCGGTGGCGGGCGGGCGCACGGCCGGCAGCCGGGCCGCGATCGTCTTCGAGGACGTCGACCGCTTCGACCTGCTCAGCCTGGAGCTGGTGAAGCGGCTGGCCGAGCATCCGATCGAGACGCCGGTGCGCGTGGTCGTCACCACCGAGCCGAAGCAGGCCGTCGGCTGGCCCGAGGGTGTGCTGCGCATGGACCTGCACCCGCTCGGCGGCGCCAACCTGCTCGCGATCGCGGAGCGGCTGCGCGACACGCAGGCGGGCGCGCCCGACGGTGAGGTGCTGGCGCGGGTGACCCATGGCGAGCCGGCGCGGCTCGAGCACGCGGTGCGCTGGTTCTTCGAGGGTGGCGATCCGGCGAACGTGCCCGAAGGGCTCGCCGATCTCGTCGCCGAGCGGCTCGCGCGCCTGCCCGGCAACGTGCGCGTGGTGCTGCAGGCGGCCGCGGTCTCGGGCATGGAGGCGCCCCTCGACGTGCTCGCGCAGGTGGTGGCGCGCGAGGGCGAGATCGACGACGCGTCGCTGCAGGCGGCGCTCGGGCTGCTCGGCGCGCACGGCTTCCTGGGCGTGCGCGGCGACCTGGTCGCGTTCGCGCATGCGCTGATCCGCGACGTCGTCTACGAAGGTGTGCCGGCGGACGTGCGGCGCGCGCTGCATCGCGCGTTCGCCGAGACGCTGCCTTCGCACTCGACTCCGGCGGCGGTGCTCGGGCACCACGCGGAGCTGGGCGGCCTGGTGGATCTCGCGGTCGTCCGGCTGCTCGCGGCGGGCGACGAGGCGGTGCTGCGGCTCGACGATCCGGGCGCGGCCACCATGTACCAGCGGGCGCTGGCGTCGGCGCGGCGCGGGCTGCACGCGGGCGACGCGACCGGCGAGCCGAGCGGGCGGCTGCGCGACGTGCTGACCGCGGCCATCAAGCTCGCCGACACGCTGCGCATCAACGGCGACTATGTGCTCGCGCGCGGCGTGCTCGAGGAGGCCAGCCTGCACGCGGACGGCACGCACCGCGCGCTCGAGGCGCAGCTCAAGCGGGCGCAGGCGCACCTGCTGCTGGCGACCGGCGATGCGTCCCGGGCGCTGGTGCCGGTGCGCGAGGCGATCGGCCTCGCGATGACCACGGGCAGCCTGGAGCTGATCGCCGCGCTCTACCTGGACGTCGCGACCGTGCACATGCGGAGCGGGAACACCGAGGAGGCCGCGCGCGAGCTGCAGGAGGGCATCGACTTCGTGACCATGGGCGAGGGCGTGAAGGCCAAGTCGGGGCCGCGCTCGCTGTGGCGCATGGCGGTCAAGCTGGCCGAGCTGCTGCAGGCGACCGGCAAGCGCCGCGACGGCCTGGTGGCCGCGACCCACGCGCTGCGCCACGCGATGCGCGCGCATACGGCGGTCGGGCGCGGCCGCTGCAACACGCTGCTCGCCAAGCTGTACGAGCACGAGGGCGACCTGAAGGCAGCCGCGCGCCACCGCGCCGCTGCGGTGGAAGAGATGCGCCTGCTCGGCGATCGCCGCGCCACCGCGGAGCTGCTCTTCGAGAGCGCCAGCACCGGCCAGTTCCGCATTCAGATAGAAAGCCTGGAGGAGGCTCGAACGCTCGCCGCGGAGATCGGAATGAGCGACGCGATCCCAGGTCTAACGGAGGCTCCAGCCGCCGCGGGGGCTGGGGACACTCTCCGTCACCGAACCAGCTAGAATCGTTAGCGTTATTTGGGTAAGTGCGCAATCATCACATTTCGCACGCGACGAGGGGCGGGCAACGAGGGCAGGCGATGCGCTGGTACGCGTCTCTGCGGGCGCTACTTACCGAGCGGGCGATGGGCTGCCGACGGGGCCGTCGAGGCGCGACGAAAAGGCTATCGAGAGGACGGGCGCAGGGCGTTTTCGCCGTCCGAAATGTGATGATTGCGCACATGCTTCAAAACGCTGAGTGATAGCGAGCGTTTGGGACGTTGAGAGTGTCCCCCTCCTTCAGCGGAGGAGCGTGCGAATGCGTGAGAAGACGAGGGTCTCGGCGGCCTCGAACCACGTGGGGCCCGGGGGGAGCGCGGCGAGCGCGGCGTCCGCGCGGGCGAGCTCGGCGAGGCCGAAGTCCCCGTAGGCGCGGGCGACGTCCTTGCGGAGGTAGTACCGGGCGCGGGCGGCCTCGGCGCCGGGGGGCATGCCCGTGGTGCGTTCGGCGAGGGCCCAGTCGGCGAGCTCGGGGATCCCGCGGCCCGTCGTGGCGCTGGTTCGCAAAATCGTTGGGGACGTTCCGTCCGCCAGTCCCGACGACCGCAGGGCGGAGCGGAGCTCGCCGAGGGCGCGGCGCGCGAGCGATTCCTCGTCGCACTTGTTGATCACGTAGGCGTCGGGGATCTCCATGACGCCGGCCTTGAGGAACTGGACGTGGTCGCCGGCGAGCGGCTGCAGCACCAGGAGGACGCGATCGGCGAGGCGGCGGATCTCGATCTCGCTCTGGCCGATGCCGACGGTCTCGATGAGCACGAGATCGAAGAGGCGGGAGAGCACGCGCGTGGCGGCGAAGGTGCGCCGGCCGACCCCGCCGAGGTCGCCCGCAGCCGCCTGCGAGCGGAAGTAGAGGCGCGATTCACCGACGGGGAACGAGGTCCGCACGCGATCGCCCAGGAACGCGCCGCCCGAAACCTCGCTCGACGGATCGATGGCGAGCACGGCCACCGCGATGCTGGCGTCGCGCGCGCCCAGCTCGAGCGCCAGGCCGCCGATGAGCGTCGACTTGCCCGAGCCGGGCGTGCCGGTCAGGCCCAGGATGGTCGCGCGCCGCCCCTCGCCGAGCAGGCGCAGGACGTCGATCCGTCGGGCTCGCGCCTCGTCCGACTCCTCCTCGAACAGCGAGATGAGGCGGGCGATCGGGTACTTCTCGAGCCGGCGCGCGCGATCGACGAGCTCGGCGTCGGAGATCACGCTTTCGATGCTCCCATCACGTCAAGGATCTTGTCCATCACCGCCATGAGATCGAAGTCCTTGGGCGTGAACACCGCCTTGACGCCGAGCTCGCGCAGCGCGGCCAGGTCGGCCTCGGGGATGATGCCGCCGAGCACGACCGGGATGCCCGCGCGAGCCCCGTGCTTGTCGAGCTCCTCGCCGATGGCGCGCGCGATGTCGAGGTGGGCGCCCGACAGCACGGACAACCCGAGCACGCTCGCGTCCTCCTCGACCGCGCTCTGCACGATCTGCGCGGCGGTCATGCGGATACCGCCATAGATCACGTCGAAGCCGGCGTGGCGCGCCGCGACCGCGACCATCTCCGAGCCGTTCGAGTGCCCGTCCAGGCCCGGCTTGCCGACGACCATGCGCGGCCGGCGACCACGCGCCGCCTGCCACGCGGCCACGCGCGCCCGCACCGCATCGACGCGCGGGCCGGCGAGCGCCATGGTCTGGCCATCGACGCCGGTGGCCGGCCGGTACTCGCCGAACACGCGGCGCAGGACGTGCGACCACTCGCCGGTGGTGACGCGCGCGTGCGCGCACTCGATCGAGATGGGCATGAGGTTCTCGTTGCCGATCGCCGCCTTCTCCAGCCGCGCCAGACAGTCGGCGACCTTGGTGGGGTCACGCTTCGCGCGCGTCTGCTCGAGCATGCCGATGGTGGAGTTGGCGGCCGCGGCGTCGACCTTGAACATGCCGCCGTCCTCGCCGGTCATGAGCGGCGAGGGCAGCGCGTCCTGCCACTTGTTGCGGCCGACCACGGTGAGCTCGCCCGAGTTGATCTTGGCCAGCCGCGCCGACTGCGAGCGCACCAGCTCCGACTTCATGGTGCCGATCTCGATCGCCGCCAGCGCGCCGCCCGCGGCCAGGATGCGGTCGATCTCCGTCTGCGCCAGCGTGCACAGCTCGGCGACCTTCGACTCGACGACCTTGGAGCCCTCGAACAGATCCGGGTACTCGAGCAGATCGGTCTCGTACGCGAGGATCTGCTGCAGCCGCAGCGACCACTGCTGATCCCAGGGCCGCGGCAGGCACAGCGCCTCGTTCCAGGTGGGCAGCTGCAGCGCGCGACAGCGTGCGTCGCGCGACAGCGTGACGCCGAGCGCCTCGATGAGGATGCGCCAGGCGTTGTTCTCCGGCTGCTCCTCGGTGAGCCCGAGCGAGTTCACCTGCACACCGTAGCGGAAGCGCCGGTACTTGGCGTCCTTCACGCCGTAGCGCGTCTTCGTGAGCTCGTCCCACATGCGCGTGAACGCGCGCATCTTGCACATCTCCTCGACGAACTTGATGCCCGAGTTCACGAAGAAGGAGATTCGACCCACGCAGCGCGCGAAGTCGTCGTCGGAGAAGGTGCCGCGCTCCTTGATGGCGTCGAGCACCGCGATCGCGGTCGCCAGCGCGAACGCCAGCTCCTGCGCGGGCGTCGCGCCGGCCTCTTGCAGGTGGTAGCTGCAGATGTTGGACGGGTTCCACTGCGGCACGTGCCGCAGGCAGTGCTCGTACATGTCGACGATGAGGCGCATCGACTGGCGCGGCGGGAAGATGTATGTGCCGCGCGCCAGGTACTCCTTGATGATGTCGTTCTGCGTGGTGCCCTGCAACGACTCCACCGGCACGCCGCGCTCCTCGGCGAGCGCGATGTAGAGCGAGAGCAGCCACATCGCGGTGCCGTTGATCGTCATCGAGGTGTTGATCTTCTCGATGGGGATCTGGTCGAAGAGGATCGCGAAGTCGTCGAGCGAGTTGATCGGCACCCCGACCTTGCCGACCTCGGGCCGCGCGATCGCCTCGTCCGAGCTGTAGCCGCACTGGGTCGGCAGGTCGAAGGCGATCGACAGCCCGGTCTGGCCGCGCGACAGGTTCGCCCGGTACAGCTCGTTGGAAGCGTTGACGTTCGTATGGCCGGCGTAGGTGCGAAAGATCCACGGCGCGTCGGGCTTCGGCAGGGAATGACTCATTGCGTCATTCATTAATGCACACTTGCGGCGCCCCGGCTACCCGGGTAGTGGTGATGATGGGAGGCAGCCTATGAACACTAGCAATCTCGGTCACCTATGTGCTCGGCTGTGTGCAATGGCGGGCTCGGCGGCAGCCAGCCTGGTGGTGCCGCTGGCGGTGTCCGCCCTCGTATCCGGGTCCGCGCTCGCGCTCGCGTCCGTGGCCGTGTCCGCGCTCGCGTCGGGGTGCGGCGACGACGACGAAGGCGGCGTGAACCACGTCGAGAACCCGACGCCCGCCGAGGGCGGCGGCGTCAGCGGTGGCGCCGTGAAGGGCGAGCTGAACGTGTTCGTCGTCGACTCGCTCACCGGCGATCCGATCTCGGGTGCGGCGGTGCGCGTCGGCGAACCGGAGGAGTCCGCGCCGATCGAGGGCGACACCGGTGCGAGCGGGTTGGTGATCTTCACCGAGGCGTCGCTCGCGGGCGCGCAGGTGATCCACGCCAGCGCGGCGGGCCACGCGCCGGCGACCTGGTTCGGCGCCAACGGCGCGGTCGTCACGCTCGCGCTGGCGCCCACCGGGACGCCCGCGGCGCCCGACATCGCGACGGTGAGCGGCACGATCGAGGGCTGGGACGCGGTCCCGGTTCCCGTGACGAACCACATCATCGTCGGGCTCGTGCTGTATTCGTTCACGAGGAACCTGGACGCTCCGGAGAACCAGATCGACCAGCCGGCCAGCTTGCCCGGCGCCCTGCCGCCGAACGCGTGTGTGCGCTTGCCCGCGCCGGTCCCGTCGCCCGCGTGCGCCTGGACGCTGGTCACGCGCACCGGCACGCAGACGCACTACGCCATCATCCTCGACATCGACGGCAAGGGCACCGAGGTCGACACTGACGACACCTTCGAGGTCATCGGCTTCGCCGCCAAGAGCGGCCTCGAGCTCATCGCGGATCAGACGGTCACCAACGAGTCGCTCGAGCAGATCGCGGCCGGCGATATCGCCGACCTGACCGTGACCTTCCCGGCGAGCGCGCCGACCGGCCTGGGCGAGCTCGCCGCGCTCCCGATCCTGTACCTGGGCGACGAGCGGCTGCTGTTCGTGTTCCCGGGCCTCTCGCCCGACAACGCCCGCACCAAGCTGCCCAAGGCGACCGGCGAGCTGGCCGGCGGCTCCTGGAATCTGTTCGCGCAGGCCAAGGTCACCGGCGACGCCGATGATCCGTCGACGACCACATTCCTGCACGACATCGACCCCGACAGCACCGTGACGCTGCCGGCGTTCCTGCCGCTGCCCACGTCGCTGGCGGCGGCGAGCGGTGTGTTCTCGTTCGCCGCGGTGGCGGGCGCGTCGGTGTACTCGGCCGAGGTCACCGAGCCCAGCGGCGCCGCAGGCGTCGACGGCACACCCGCCTGGAGCGTGCTCGTGCTCGACGATCGCCGCGAATTCAGCGTGCCGACGGGCACGCCAGGCCGACCGAACAGCCAACTGCCCAGCGGCCCGCTCAGCTTCACGGTGGTCGCGCTCGATCTCGACGGCTTCGATCCGGGCTCCTTTGCGATAGGCAACCTGACCGACTCGGTGAACCAGCTTGCCTCGCAGGTCATCGACTTCACGAACTAGCCGGGGTATCGTGTCGGCGTGGCCGCTGTGTTGCTCGTCGATCCTGACCCCCAGCAAGGGGAGTTCCTCCAGGCCACGCTGAGCCGTGCGGGCTATGCCCCGCTGCTCTCGACCAGCGCACAGGGCGCCATCGAGCGCCTGCGCGAGGGCGGAATCGACCTGACGATCGTGCACTACACCGAGGGCATCCAGATGGACGTGTTCTCGGGCGGGCTCGCCCGGCTGCCCGACCCGCCGCCGTTCCTGATCGTGTCGAGCGAGGTCGACGCGCCCACCATGTCGGCGCGCTACGGAGCGGTCGAGTTCGTGGCCAAGCCGTGCGGCGCCGAGGAGATCATCGCGGTGGTGAAGCGGGTGCTCGCGCAGCGCAACATGCCGCACGAGTTCGAGGAAGTCCCGACCCGGCCGAACGAGCGGATCTCACCGAAGCAGAACGACTGAGGGGACGGTGTACAGGATCTTACTTTCTTACTTTTGGCCCGAAAGTGCCCAAGAGTAAGAAAGTTAGATCCTGTACACCGTCCCCGAAGACTAGTCGTCGCTCTCGCTCGCGTCGATCCCGTGGCGGCGCAACAGATCGCGCAGGTGGTTGCGGTCCATGCGCGCCGCGCGGGCCGCGCGAGAGACGTTGCCGCGGCAGCGCTTGACGAGCTCGGTCAGGTAGCCGCGCTCCCAGCGCACCACGATGGCCTCCTTGGCGGTGCGGAACGAATGCGCCGGGTCGAAGGCGCCCGAGTCCTCGTTGCCGGTCCCGGGGCGCGGGCGCGGCGCGGAGGTGGTGACGCTGCCGCTGCCGACGCCGGTGTCGACAGTGTCGGGGGCGGAGACCTCGTCGATCATGACGGCGCGCTCGACCGCGGTGCGCAGCTGCCGCACGTTGCCGGGCCAGTCGTGGCGCGCGAGCGCGCCGATCAGGCGCGCGGGCGGCTCGGCGTTCGGCCCGGCCAGCTGCTCCCAGAAGTTGGCCACCAGCGCCGGGATGTCCTCGCGCCGGTCGCGCAGCGGCGGCACGGTCACGCCGACGGTGTTCAGGCGGTGGAACACGTCGGCGCGGAAGTTGCCCTTGTTGACCTCGAGGCGCAGGTCGCGGCTCGACGCGGCGATGATGCGCACGTCGATGGGCACCGGCTCGAGCGAGCCCATGCGCCGCAGTACGCGCCGCTCGAGCACGCGCAAGAGCTTGGGCTGCAGGTCGAGCGGCAGCTCGCCGATCTCGTCGAGGAACACGGTGCCGCCGCGGGCCGCCTCGAGCTGGCCGGTGCGGGTGGACAGCGCGCCGGCGAAGGCGCCGCGCTCGTGGCCGAACAGCTCGCTCTCGATCAAGGCGGCCGGGATGGCGGCGCAATCCACGACCATGAACGGGCCGCTTCGGCGCGTGCTCTGCGCGTGGATCGTCTGCGCGAAGAGCGACTTGCCGGTGCCGGCCTCGCCGAGCAGCAGCACCGTCTGATCGCTGGGGGCGGCGCGCTCGAGCAGCGCAAACAGCCGGCGCATCAAGGCGCTCTCGCCGATGGCGTTGCCGAAGCGGTCGGAGCGGCTGAGCGGCTGCCGGATCTGCCGGGTCTCGGTCTCGAAGACCAGCTGGGTGCGGCCGATGCCGATCACCGCGCCGGGCGTGAGGAAGGCCTCGCGCACCCGGTGGCCGCCCAGCGTGGTGCCGTTGGTGCTGTCGAGGTCGCGCAGCAGGAAGCCCTCGGGCGTCGCGACGATCACGCAGTGGTGCCGCGACACCGTCGGATCGGTCAGCATGAGCTGGTTGCCCTCCGCGGCGCCGATGGAGAGCTCGGCGCCGTCGGCCTCGACGTCGTGGCCGCACTCGGGGCCTTCGTGCACCTGCACGCTGAAGCACGTCACCGCGAGCTCGTGCTCGCGCACGACCATCGCCTCGGTGCGGCTGTCGTTCATGGTGGGTGGGACCGCGGTCGTGACCATCACGATTCTCCTGCTCCTGGCTCGAGGTCGGCGAGCGCACGGGCCGAGCCGTGCACGCCGGGACTGTCGTCGTCGGGAATCCAGTCGGCGAGCCGCATCACCGGGCCGCCGACGATGCGCTGGCCGGCGAGCTCGGCGGAGCGCACGTCGAGGTACAGCCGCAGCCGCGGCGCGCGCTCGGCGGTCTGCGCGCTGCCCTCGTCGGTGCCGAGGCGCTTCCACACGGTGCGCGCGAGGTCGAGCGCCTCGCGCCGCTCCGCACGCGTGGGCGCGGCGCTCGCGCACGGCTTCACCATCACCGCCGCGTTGCCCATCTCGACCGCCGACAGATAGCCGTTCTGCACCATCTGCGCGACCGCGCGCGGCAGCAGCGCCTCGAACTCGTCGAGCAGCGCGGCGTCAGCGTCGTCGAGGCTGCCGTCGCCGTTCCTGACCTCGATGTGGACGGCGAGCGTGGCGCGCACGTGGCCGGGCGGCGGCACCGGCTCGCGGTACAGGCCGCTCGTGATCGCGGCGCGCAGGTCGGCGAGGAAGCTGGCGACACTCTGGTGGCGCTGCGCCGGATCGCGCGCCATCGCGCGGATGACCACGGCGTCGAGCTCGGGCGACACCTGCGCGCGCGACGACGGCGACGGCCGCCGCGCCCAGCGGTGCAGCTGGCGCATGATCGCGAGGGACGCGTCGGCGAAGGGCAGCTCGCCGGTGAGCAGCTGGAACGCCAGCACGCCCAGCCCGTAGATGTCGGTGCGCGCGTCGATGGAGCCGCCCGCGGTCTGCTCGGGCGCCATCGAGGAGGGCGTGCGGATAGCGCGGCTCGCGCCGGCCAGCGATGCGTCGGTCGGGTCGAGCAGCTTGGCCACCCCGAAGTCGAGCAGCACGATGCGTGGTCCACGCTCGCTCTCGGCGACGAACACGTTCGAGGCCTTCACGTCGCGATGCACCAGCTCGTTGCGGTGCGCGGCGGCGAGCGCGGCGCACAGCGGCACGAACAGCTCGCCGGTCTCGACCGGCGAGAACGCCCCGCGATCCATGATGATGGTCGCGAGGTCGCGGCCCTCGAGCAGCTCCGTCGCGAACCAGGGGCGGCCGTCGGGCAGGGCGCCGGCGCCGTAGACGCGCGCGAGCCCGGGATGGCGCGCGCGCTGGGTGGCCCGCACCTCGCGGCTGAACCAGGCGCCGGCCTCGCGCGAGCCAGCCAGCTCGGCGTGCAGCACCTTCACGGCCGCGCGCTGGCGGGTACGTACGTGGTGGGCGCGGTAGACCGTGCCGCTGCCACCTGCAGCCAGCTGGGCATCGACGATCCACGAGCCAACGCGTGCGCCTGGACCGAGCCCGTCCGGGAGGATGGACCTCATCGCATGGCTGGCGAACGAATGGCCATGTTTCCAGTTAAAGCACGCCACGTGCCAGGATGTTCCAAGCGATGTCGAGCACTTGCGATGCGGGCTCTGGGGTCCTCGGACCGAGGCCTGCGGGGAGCACCACGCAGGTTGACTGGTTTGGCGAGCCAACCATGCGAGGGAGCCAGGGTTTGGGGGGGGGCTCGCAAAGGAGGCGGGTCGCGCGGGCGCGCCGCGTGAATGTGATCCACGGGACTCGGCCGCCTCAGGGGGAACGGACCGCCTTCTGCGGGCGCGAGCATGCAGGTTCGGTGGAACCCGCCCCGAAAACCCCCGCGGTCTCGCGAGCGGCGGCTGGCGCGCCGGATGCACCAGGGTGGTTCATGGACCACTCCGACCCAAGCGGCTTGCTGGGCACGAGCCCGGCGATGCGTCGCGTCCTCGACATGCTCGCGCAGGTCGCGCCCACCGACACCACGGTGCGGATCGAAGGCGAGACCGGCTCGGGCAAGACCCGCGTCGCGGCGGCGCTGCACGCGCGCAGCCGCCGTGCCGACAGGCCGCTCGTGACCGTCGACTGCGGCGCGCTGCCCTCGCGCATGGCCGAGAGCGTGCTCTTCGGCCACGAGGCCGGCGCCTTCGAGGGCGCGACCGAGGCGCGCGCCGGCGCCTTCGAGGCCGCCGACGGTGGCACCCTGCTGCTCGACGAGATCGGCGAGCTGCCGCTCGATCTGCAGCCCAAGCTGCTGCGCGCGCTGGGTAAGCGCGTCGTCCTGCGCATCGGCTCCGACGTGCCCATCGCGGTCAACGTGCGCGTCGTCGCGTCGTCGACGCGGCGGCTGCGCCGCGAGGTCGCGGGCGGACGCTTCCGCGCCGACCTCTTCTATAGACTGGACGTGGTGACGCTGCGGGTGCCCTCGCTGGCCGAGCGCCCCGAGGACATCCCGCTCCTGGCCGCGCACTTCTTCGCCCAGCTCGCCGGTGCCCAGGCGCCCATGCCGCCGGCGCTGCTCGAGCTGCTCGGGCGGCGCGACTGGCCGGGCAACGTGCTCGAGCTGCGCAACGCGGTCGAGCGCGTGCTCGTGCTCGACGGCATCGCCGACGACGTGGAGCCGAGTCACTCGGCCCACACCTTCCGCGCCGCGAAGGACGCGGTGATCGGCCGCTGGGAAGAGTCGTACGTGCGCGCGCTCTTGGATCTCTCGGGCGGCAACGTCTCCGCGGCGGCGCGCACTGCCTGCCTGGATCGTAGCTACCTGCGCGAGATCATGCGCCGGCATGGCATCGACGCCGCGACCGAATAGCCCGCGCGCGACACGCGAAGGCACCGGAGCGCACCGGTCAGCGGCTGCGCCCCGGTCGCCGGCTCGCCCCCGGGCCGACGTACTATAGCGGCGCTCTCGCATGAAGAAGCCGCTCCACGTCGACGTCACCGTCACCGACGAGGCCGGGGACTCGCTGGGCGTCAGCCGCGTGATCGACAAGCGGGCTGTCGTGTCCAATCTCTTCCTGTCACCCGATGGCCGCAGCGTGGGCGGGCAGTCCAACGCCGACGCGGGCCTCAAGGTTTTGGACCTGGAGTCGCTCGAGCGCTGGAGCGTGCCCCGGTTCCGCGCCGGCAACGCGCTCTTCGCGAACGACGGTCGGCTGCTGGTGGCCGGAGGCGATGGAGCGATCCGGATCTACTCGCCGCCCACGCCGCTGGCGGCGACGCCGGGCGAGACCAAGGCCTGGCTGGAGGCGCAGACGTCGGTGGAGCTCGACGAGGGCACCGCGCCACGCATGTCCTGCCCGTAGCGCGGCGCGAAAGTCACGCGACGTCGCCATGTTAGCCTGCGCGCGATGAACGGGGCGCGTCACGGCAGGAGCCGGTAGTGGCAGATCCGAAGCGGCCGCTCGAGGGCGAGGCGGAGGTCGCGGTCGCGGCGCAGGCCGAAGTCGACGTCACGGTCACGTCGACCGACGAGGCGCGGGTGGCGATCAGCCCGGTTGCGGGTTCGGTCGGCGCGCAGGCATCGCTGCCGCCGGTCGAAGCGGACCGCTACGAGATGCGTGGCGAGTACGGCCGCGGCGGCCTGGGCGTGGTCATGCGCGCGCTCGATCGAAAGCTCGGCCGCGAGGTCGCGGTCAAGCTGCTGCAGAACCCGAGCCCGGCGGCCGGGGCGCGCTTCCTGCGCGAGGCCACGATCACCAGCCGGCTGCAGCACCCGAGCATCGTGACGGTGCTCGACGTCGTGACCCTGGCGGACGGCACGCCCAGCTACACGATGCCGCTCTATCTCGGGCGCTCGTTGCGGGCGGCGATCGACGCGACGCCCTCGCTGGCCGAGCGGCTGGCGCTCTTGCCGAACGCGCTCGCGGTCGCCGAGGCGGTCGCGCACGCGCACGGTCGCAACGTGATCCATCGCGACCTCAAGCCGTCGAACGTGCTCCTCGGTCCGCTCGGTGAGACCGTGGTGATCGACTGGGGCCTGGCCAAGTCGCTCGACGACTCCGGGGCGGACGACTCGCTGCCTTCACCATCGGGGTCGTCGTCGCTCTCGCTCGACGACACCCGGGTCGGCGAGGTGCTCGGCACGCCCGCGTACATGGCGCCCGAGCAGGCGCGCGGCGCGTCCGTCGACCAGCGCGCCGACGTGTACTCGCTGGGCGCGCTGCTCTACCACGTGCTGGCCGGGCATCCGGCTTACCGCGGCGGCGGCTCGGCGCAGGTGCTCCAGCAGTTGATCCAGGGCCCTCCTGCCGACTTGCACGAGACCGTGCCCGGCGTGCCGCCCGAACTGGTCGCCATCGTTCGCAAGGCGATGGCGCGCGCGCCGGACGAACGTTACGGCGACGCCGGGGCGCTCGCTGGCGACCTGCGCCGCTTCCTGAGCGGTCACCTGGTCGAGGCGCACGCGTACACGCCGGCGCAGCTGGTCTGGCGCTGGTTCGCGCGCTTTCGGTTCCCGATTGCTGTCGTCACGGTGGCGCTGGCGACGATCGTGGCCGTAACGATCGTGAGCTTCCGGCGCGTCGAGCGACAGCGTGCGTTCGCCGAGGCGTCAGCGGCGCGGGAGAAGTCGCGCGCCAACGCGCTCATCCTGACGCAGGCGGAAACCGCGATGGAGAACGATCCGACCGCCTCGATCGCCTGGCTGAAGACCTATCCGCTCGATGGCGACGACTGGGTCAGGGTGCGTGCCATCGGTCGCGATGCCGTGCGCAATGGGGTTTCGCGGCATATCGTCCGGGGTGACTTGAAGTGGGTGAACGGGCCTCTGGTAAGAGACGATGGCCGCAGCCTCCTGATGCTCGACGGCCCACGCACGATGGCGCTCTGGGATGTTCGTAGCGGGGCACGCCGCTCCATCTGTCTGCCGGATGCTCTCCGCGACGGCGGTCTGCGCGACGAGAGCCCGGGCGGCGAGCTCGTCACCGTACTGGTCGATGGTCGCGTGCTCGTGTGGAATCCTGACCTGACGGGCTGGGACCATGTCACGACCGTTCCAGGCGCCCGCGCCGCGTCGCTCTCCGCCGACGGTCGGTGGGTCGCGGTCGCGGCTGACGAGGGACCGGCCATCCTCGTCGACCGCGTTTCCGGTCGGGAGGGACCGCTGGCTGAGGGGGAATCCGTGGTGCGGGATGTCTTCTTCATCCCAGGTACGCAGCGCCTGCTGCTTCAAATGGAGGATAGTCGAATTCCTCTGCTCTACGACCTCGAGCTACGGAGTGTGGTCTTCAGCGGCACTCGCGGGATGTGGGGCGCGAAGGTGTCTCCCCATGGCCGATACGTGATCGTCATGCGTCGCGGCAGTGTGCAGTGGCTGGACGCCGTGACCCTGGAGACTCACGGGCTGACGTACAAGCTCCACTTCTCCGATCCGATCGACTTCCTGCCCGACGGCCGGGTGGTCTTGGCGGGGACCGGCAAGGCCGCTACGGTCGGGATCTGGAATCCACGAACCGGCACGATCGACCCGCAGTCTCTGGGCGTCGGGTCCGTGGCGACGGCGCCGGGAGGAGGGAACTGTCCCGATTGAAGGCGGCCATCTTCCC
>JBKJOI010000102.1:0-17966 GCA_046595695.1 Haliangiales bacterium
AGCGGCATGCTGCCGCTCGTGATCTCGGTGCCGCCGTACCACTTCTGGGAGCCGCCGACCGAGGGCGGGCCGCTGCCGACGCACGGCTCGGACTTCGGCCTGTTCACCCACGCCGAGGTGCTCGGCATGTCGCGGATCATCTTCGTCAAGGACGAGGACGGGCTCTACGACAAGGACCCCAAGCAGCACAAGGACGCCAAGCTGTTCAAGAAGCTCACGCTCGACGAGCTGCTCGCCAAGATGCCCGACGAGACCATCCTCGATCGGCAGCTGTTCGGCGCCTGGAAGAACGCGCGCCACATCGAGCGCGTCCAGATCGTGAACGGCCTGAAGGAAGGCGAGCTGACCCGCGCGCTCGCTGGCGAGGACGTCGGCACCGTGATCACCAAGGAGTACGCCCGATGAGCGAGCGTCACAGCATCGACAGCACGCTCTCGGGCAACGCGCTCACCTCGAGCGGCGTGAAGTTCGACTACGACCCGGTCGCCATGATGCCCGACGTGAAGGTCATCAAGGTCGGCGGCCAGTCGATCATGGACCGCGGCCGCGCCGCGGTGTTCCCGGTGCTCGACGAGCTGGTCGCGGCGCGCGCGCAGCACAAGATGCTGCTCTGCTGCGGCGGCGGCACGCGCGCCCGGCACATCTACTCGGTGGCCTCGGACCTCGAGATGCCCACCGGCGTGCTCGCGGCGCTGGGCGGCTACGTGCCGCGCCAGAACGCCCGCATGCTGCAGATGCTGCTCGCCAAGCACGGCGGCCTGTTCATCATGCACGACGACTTCGAGAAGCTGCCGCTCTACTTCGCCATGGGCTGCCTGCCCATCATGACCGGCATGCCGCCCTTCGGTTACTGGGAGAAGCCGGGCGAGAACGGGCGCATCCCGGCCCACCGCACCGACTCCGGAGTGTTCCTGTCGGCCGAGGTGCTGGGCGCCAAGCGGGCCATCTTCATCAAGGACGAGGATGGTCTGCACACCAATGATCCCAAGAAGGACAAGCACGCCAAGCTCATCCCGCGCATCTCAGCGCAGGAGCTGATCGAGCAGGATCTGGACGATATGATCCTCGAGCGTGTCGTGATCCAGTACCTGGCCCGCGCACGGTTCTGTCACGAACTACAGATTATCAATGGTATGAAGCCGGGTAACATCACGCGCGCGCTGGCCGGCGAGGACGTCGGAACCATCATTTACAAGGGGTAGGCATGGCGGATCTCGCCGGGTTGATGAAAGAGCTCGAGTCCCTGGGGACCGAGCAAACGAAGAAGATCTCCGAGCGCCACGGGGCGAAGGAGCCGCTTTTCGGGGTGAGCTTCCAGAACCTGCGCACGATCGCGCGCAAGCTCACCCGCGACCACGAGCTGGCCCTGGCGCTGTGGAAGACCGGCAACGCCGACGCACGCTCCCTGGCCACGCTGCTCGTCGATCCCTCGCGGATCGACAAGCAGACGGCCGAGGCGTGGGTGAGCAGCGCCGACTACTACATGCTGGTCGACCTGGCCGCAGCGGTCGTGGCCAAGTCGCCGGTGGCCTACGTCAAGGCCGAGGAGTGGCGGGCGTCGCCCTCCGAGTTCGTCGGCCAGGCGGCCTGGGACATCATCGGGATGCTGTCGATGAACGACGCGAGCGTACCCGACGCGTACTTCTCGGCGCGCCTGGACGAGATCCAGAGCGGCATCGGCAAGGCCAAGAACCGCGTGCGCCACGCCATGAACGGCGCGCTCATCGCCATCGGCGGCGGGCGCGGCGGGCTGCGCGGCAAGGCCATCGCGGTCGCCAAGACCATCGGCAAGGTCGTCGTCGACCACGGCGAGACCGGTTGCGTCACCCCTGACGCGGCCGACTACATCGCCAAGATGGCCGAGCGTGCGCTGCCCGAGGGCACCGTGCACGTGCCGCGGCCGTCGGGTGGTGGGCGTGGTCGTGGCCGCGGCCCGGGCTCGGGTCCGCCCATGCGTCCTCCCCAGCCCAAGTCCTCGGTCGCCCCGGTGGCGGCCCGGATCGCCGCGCCTGTGGCCAAGGCCGTGCCTGCCAAGGGCGCCAAGGCCGCGCCTGCGGCCCCGGCCGCGGCGAAGGGTGCGCCTGCCAAGGGCGCCAAGGCCGCGCCCGCGTCGCCCACCAAGGGCACCAAGGGCACCAAGGCCCCGGCACACGCGGCCAAGTCGACCAAGACCGCCGCGCACGCCAAGGCGAAGTCCAAGTCGAAGTCCAAGAGCAAGACCACGTCGCGGCCGACCGGCTCGCGGCGTCCGTAGCACCTCCTTCGCTCCTTCCGCACCTCCGGTGACACCTGGTGACTCTCGGAGTCGTCCGGTGACGCCCGGCGACTCCCGTGTGCGCGTCCGGTGCGCGCCGGCACGCCGGCGTCGCCAGGCTCCGCATAGTTGCGCGTCGGCGCTCCGCGGCACGTGCCTTGCTCCTGCCCGGCGGCACACCATGCGCTCCGACCATCTCGATCCCGATCTCCTCGAACCCTCCCTCGACGAACACGATGGCCGCGCCCGCGAGCCCGGCGAGCGGCCGTGGCGGCTCGACTCGCAGCTCTGGGTCGCGTTCTTCGGCGGCGTCCTGGCCACCACCTTCATCTCGTGCCGGAACGCCGAGCGCCTGGGCCTCGACCGGCTCGTGCGCACGCTGCTCGTGCTCGGGGCGATCACGCTCGCGCTGTCGGTCACGCTCGGTGCGCTGGCAGTCGCGCACGGCACGGTGCACCGCAACGTGCGGCTCATCACCCGTGGCTGCGCGCTCCTGTACTACGTCGTGTCGCGCCGCCTGCAGCGGCAGGCCGATGGCGTGTACGTCGCGACCGGCGGCACATACGACTCGCTGTGGAAGCCGGGGCTGCTCGCGGTCTTCGGGCTCGGGATCGGCGAGGGCATCCTCATGGCGCTGACGATCGACTGGGCGGCGCCGTGAGCGAGCCCGGCACCTTGACCGCCGACGACGCGGGGCCCGGCGCCAGGGTGCTCGCGCTGGCCCTGCACCACCTGTGCATCGGCCACCCGCAGCGCACGCTCGAGCTGCTGGCGACCGGGTCGCCCGAGCTCGCCTCCGACTCGCAGTACTGGTACCTGCGTGGCTACGCGCTGCTGCGGCTCAACCGCGATGTCGAGGCCGAGGGCGCGGTGCGCCAGGGGCTCATCGCCGAGCCCGAGTCCATCCCGCTCCTGTACGTGCTGGCGCTCGCCCTGACCGAGCAGGATCGCCTCCGCGAGGCCGAGGCCGCGATCCTCACGGTGCTGCGGCAGGAGCCCGAGGCCGCGTTCGCCCTGTGCGCCTACGCGCGCCTGGTCGCGCGCGCGCGGCAGTTCGACAAGGCCGAGCGCCTGCTGGCGGCGGCCGCCGCGCTCGAGCCCGGATCCGACAACGTGGCGCGCTCGCGCTGGTACGTCGCCTACCTGAGCGGCGACGGCAACGTCGCGGTCGCCCGTGGTCGCGAGTACCTCGCCCTCGACCCCGAAAGCGCCCACGCGCACCACGCGCTCGGGGTCAGCCTCGCCGCGGACGGCGTGACGCGCGAGGCGGCACGGCACCTGCGCCGGGCTGTGCAGGCCGCCCCCGAGGAACGCACATACGCGCGCGCGGCGCGCACGGCGCGCCAGGGCAGCCACTGGCTGCTCCTGCCGCTGTGGCCGCTCCAGAAGCTCGGCACGGCCGGCTTCTGGTTGATCGGCATCGGTGGCATGGCCGCCCTGCGCGCCGCCGGGTGGACCGAGGTGGCCGCGGTCTGGATCATGACCTACCTGAGCATCTGCATCTATAGCTGGATCGTCCCCCCGGTGCTGCGCTGGTGGGATCGGAGAACCTCGTGACCAACGTCGATCGAATCGCCGGCCTGCGCCAGGCGCTCGCACACGCGCCCGAGAACGTGGCGCTCCGGATCATGCTGGCCGAGCTGCTGGCCGAACCCGAGGGCAACGCCGCCGAGGCCGCCACGGAGTACGCGCACCTGCTCGGAGTCGCCGCGCTGGCGCCGGCGCAGCTGGTGGCCGCCGGGCGCACCGCGGTGCGCGCCGCGGACGTGGGTTTGCTCGAGCGCGTGCTCGCGGCTGCGCGCGGCGCCGCGCTGGTCGAGGGCGTGGGCGAGCTGGAGGCGGCACGGGCGGGCCTGCTGCGCGAGCAGAACGTGGTGCCGCTGGTCACGCGGCCGCGCAGCCCGGCGGTGCCAATCGCGCCGGTGACCACGACCTTCGGGGACGTAGGCGGGCTCGACGAGGTCAAGAAGACGATCCACCGGATGATCATCCTGCCGTTCCAGAAGCCCGAGCTGTACGCGCGCTACGGTCGCAAGGCGGGCGGTGGCGTGCTCCTTTACGGACCGCCCGGCTGCGGCAAGACGCTGCTCGCGCGCGCCACCGCGGGCGAGTGCGGGCTGCCCTTCGCCAACGTCCGCATCGAGGACGTGCTCGACCCGTACCTGGGCGTGAGCGAGCGCAAGCTGCACGAGGCGTTCGAGGACGCACGGGCGCGCCGGCCGTGCGTGGTCTTCCTCGACGAGCTCGACGGCCTGGCCTTCGCGCGCGGCAAGCACCAGGGCGGCGCCGGTCGCACGCTCGTCGACCAGCTGCTCCAGGAGCTCGACGCCATCGGCGTGAGCAACGACGACCTGCTGGTGCTGGCTGCGACCAACGCGCCCTGGGACGTCGACGATGCGCTCAAGCGGCCCGGCCGCTTCGACCGGCTGGTGTTCGTGCCGCCGCCCGACGACGAGGCGCGTCGGCGCATCCTCGAGGTCCTCCTGCGCGGTCGGCCGGTCCAGGGTGTCGATGTGAAGCGGCTGGCGAGGGACACGCCGCTCTTCTCCGGCGCCGACCTGCGCGCGCTCGTCGATCGGGGGATCGACGAGGCCATCGAGGAGGCGCTCGCCAGCGACCGCGAGCCGCCGCTGTCGATGGCGCACCTCGAGCGGGCGCTCGCGGGCACGCGTCCCAGCACCATGGACTGGCTGGCGCGGGCGCGGAACTACGTCGAGTTCGCCAACCAGTCGGAGCGGTACGCCGACGTGGCGCGCTTCCTGAAGACGAAGGAGGCCAGGGCGCTCAAGGCGTGGGACGCCTGAAGAGGGGCGGGGCGCGCAGCGGGCGCTAGTGCCGGATGAACGCGGCGATGTCGGTCTTGCCGTCGCCGTTGACGTCGCCGACCTTGCACATCTCGTCGTAGTGGCAGAACGCGTCGTGCCACATGCCGGCGCCGGCATTGAAGTCCCAGCCGGTCGACTTCGCGACCCACACGTCGCCGCTGCCGCCGCGGTCGAAGACGATGAGATCGTCCTTGCCGTTGCCGTCGACGTCGCCGACCTCGCACTGCTGGTTGTAGACGCAGAACCAGTCGTGCCACTTGCCTTGGCCGGCGTAGAAGTTCGCGCCCGACGACAGCGCGACCCACACCTTGCCGGTCGAGCCGCGGTCGAAGACGATGAGGTCGTCCTTGTTGTCGCCGTTCGCGTCACCCACGCGGCACTGCTGGCCGTTCAGGCAGAAGGCGCTGTGCCAGACGCCCTGGCCGGCATAGAAGTTCGCGCCCGAGGACAGCGCGACGTGGACGCGGCCGCTGGTGCCATTGTCGAAGACGATGAGATCGTCCTTGTTGTCGCCGTTGGCGTCGCCGACCTCGCACTGCTGGGTGCCGAAGCAGAACGCGCCGTGCCACATGCCGTCGCCGGCGTTGAAGCCCCAGCCCGAGGACAGCGAGACCCACACCTTGCCGGTGGTGCCGCCGTCGAAGACGACGAGGTCCTCCTTGCCGTCGCCGTTGGCGTCGCCGAGCTTGCACTTCTGCTCGCCGAAGCAGAACGCCTCGTGCCACTTCCAGCCGCTGCCGTCGAAGCCCGAGCCGTTGCCGAGCGCGACCCACACGTCGCCGGTCGAGCCGCGGCTGAAGGCGACCAGGTCGTCCTTGCCGTCGCCGTTGACGTCGCCGATCTCGCAGGCCTCGTCGCCGATGCAGAACCAGTCGTGCCACTTGCCGCCGCCGCCGTCGAAGCCGCCGCCGCTCGAGGTCGCGACATAGACGTCGCCGCGATCGACCGCGTCGTAGACGTGGAAGCCGGGGTGGACGCCGAAGCGGCCGTCGATGATCTGGTTGGCGCGGTCGCGGGCGCGCCGGCGCATCGCGTCGGTGGTGTTGACGGCGTTCGTGGCGTACTGCCACAGCCACTGCGCCTGCCATGAGTTGGCGCCGTCGTAGCCCCAGCTCGGATCGCAGCTCCCGCCGTCCGAGCACAGCCCGTTGTCGCCGTGCCCCTTGCCGCCGGCGTGGCGCGACTCGTGGACGATCGTCGAGGCGCGCTCGGGCACCGAGGCGTCGTAGAAGAAGGAGGGGTAGAGCTCGGTGTAGTGATCGAAGAGGCCCTGGTAGTCGCTGGCATACTTGCCGTTCGCGCACGCGCCGTCGAGCTCGTCGATCTCGCGCATCGCGTAGTTGGCGCCCCAGCGCAGGATCGAACCGCCGAAGTCGCCGGTGTTCGGCGTCGGGTTCGGATCCGAGTACTGCAGCGCGTAGAGCCCGTGGAAGGTGCGCGCGAGCGGCTCGGCGTAGTCGCACGGCCGCTCGTAGCCGAAGCCCTCGTCCCAGTCGCCCTGGTCGAAGTCGTACTCCTCCCACCAGAAGTTGATCATTGCCTGGTTGCAGGCGAACTGCCCGCCGTACAGGTTGTCGCCGCTCGACTCGTGGTCGAGGAAGAGGCTCCAGCCGCAGGGGAAGGCGCTCGCGGTGGCGGGTGCCAGCGCGGTGGCCGCGAGGGCAGCCACGAGGCCAAGGGTGAGTCGCGTGTTCATCGGTCGTCTCCGGGTGCAGGTGAATGGCAGCAGGTGAATGGAAGCGGGTGACTAAGGGGTCGGGATGGGGCGCGGCGGCGCGCCGTGGCCGTCGGCCTCGGGCGGGCGCGCGGTGCTGTCGGTGGCCAGGTCGCCGGCGCGCAGATCGAGCATCCACGCCTCGTCGGGGCCGAGGGCGCGGGCCAGTGCATCGTTGGTCGCCGGATCGTTCGACGCGACCAGCACGGCGTGCACGACCGAGGGCTTGAGCGCGGGGGCGCACTCGGTGACGCAGGCGCGCAGCGCGGCGGTCGCGGCGGCGTCGCCGCGCCGGGCGAGCGCGGTCAGGCCGTCGAGCGCGCGCAGGCGGATCATCGTCTCCTCCTCGCGCTCGGGGCCGGGGTCGGCGGGCAGCGGTGCGCGCGCGATGGCGGCGAGCGTCGCGGTCGACTCGGGGCTGCGCAGCTCGCCGAGCACGTCGACCAGGCTCCAGCGGCGCAGGTAGCGGCGCGCCGAGGTGGCGTCGTAGAGTGCGGTGGCGGCGGCGATCGCGCCTCCGCCATGCTGGTGCAGGAGCGCGTACGACGCGTCGAGCGCGGCCTGCGCGTCCTCGCCTTGGCCTTGCATCAGGCGCAGGTGATCCTCGACGGCGGACGTGGCGTCGACCGAGACGCCGCCCGAGGGAACGGCGGTGGCTGCCGTGTCCGTGGCTGCACGCGGCGGCTGCGGCCCGACGGAGGGCGGCGCGTTCGAGCGCGTGCCTGCGGTCGTGGTGGTGGTGAAGCCGTGGGTACCGACGGCCGCGGCGCCCGCGGCGCCCGCGAGCACGGCGGCCAGGAGGAGGAAACGAGTTCTGCGCATGAGCGCGGCCATGAGCAAGAGCCGCGCCAGGCGAGGATGTGGCGAGATTCAGGCGCTTTACGCCGCGCTGTCGCGCACCCGCGCGGGCTTGTCTCGGTGCCGGCGCGAGGTGTCGCGCCGACGCGCTACGTCGGGACGGACAGCAGCGCCTGGATCCGTGCGGTCGCCTCGGCGGCGCCGAGGGCGAGCCCCACGTGGCCGTCGGGCACGTCGCTCTCGCGCACGTTGATGCGCACGAGCGTGGCGCCCGCCTTGGCGAGCCGCTCACCCAGGCGGCGCACGGTCGGGATCGCCGTGCCCGCGCCGCACTCGATCACGACGAGCCGGCCGAGCGCGCTGGCGTGCTCGAGACCGCGCAGCCACGCGGTCATGCGCGTCTCCTGCTCGTCGCTGCGCTCGGACAGCCAGTCGCCGTCGCCGAACATGAGCACGTTGGGGCGCGCGAGCGCGCCGCAGCTCGGGCAGGTGGGCAGCGGATCGCGCGCGCGCATGGTCGTCTCGTCGATGTCGATGCGCACGTGCTCGGCGGCGAAGATCTCGAACGAGCACGGCCCGGTGCACTGCAGGTGGCCGAGCGAACCGTGGCACTCGACGATGCGCGCGGGATCGAAGCCAGCGCGCTGGAACTGTCCGTCGACGTTCGAGGTGTAGACGAACGAGCCGGCCGAGCAGGCGCGTGCCCACGCGGCCAGGCGAGCGAAGCCGGGGTGCGGCACGGTGCGGCGGTAGAGCTCGAGGCGATGGCCGTAGAAGCCCCACGTCAGCGCGGGGTCGTCCTCGAACCAGTGCGGCTGGGCCAGGTCGACGAACGAGAGGCCGAGCTCGCGGAACGGCGGGTAGGCGTTCCAGAAGCCCTCGTCGCCGCGGAAGTCGGGCAGGCCCGAGTCGACGCCCATGCCGGCGCCGGCGGTCACCAGCAGCGCGCGCGCGTCATGGAGGGCGAGCGCGGCGTGCGCGAGCGCGGCGTCGAGGGTCGCGTCGGGGCCAGGGCTCATCGGTCGTCAGTCGGTCGCCGGTAGCTCGGCGTCGTCGTCGGCGGCGCCGAGCGGCAAGCACGTCTCGATCCGGTAGAAGAGCCGCCACGCGCCCTGGTCGGTCTTGAGCAGCAGGTCGTCGTGCCGGCCCGAGCCCCAGCCCTGGCCCGGACCGAAGCCCTCCTCGTACACGCCGAGCAGGTCGTCGGGATCGAGCAGGCTGTTCCGGCCGAGGTCCTCGTCCCAGGCCTCGATGTGCACGCGCAGCTCGTCGCCCACCGGCGCCAGCGACTCGTGGAGCAGGGCGTCGAGCTGGAGCGTCTGCCCGTCCTTCACGCCCGGGATGTGGCCGGCGTGCGGGATCCGGAACGTGCGCCGCGTGCCGGCACCGTCGTCGATCCAGCCTTCGAAGTAGATCTCGGCGGCGCCGATGTCACCACCGCGCTCGATGAGCGCCTTCTCCAGGATCACCTTCACGAGCGGGCGTGCGCCAGCCATGTGCATCCTCCTCGACGAAGTCTGTCACGGAATCAGGAGCGCGACGAACGCCGCGCCATCGGCGCCGGTGGCGAGCAGGGACAGCCCGAGCTGCGCGAACAGTGCCGCGAACGGCGGACCGCCCTTGGCGAGCTTGCCCAGCTCGGCCAGGGCGTCGGCGCGCTGGGCGCCGCGCGCCTGCCAGAGCAGCGCGTCGAGCGCGACCAGGCGCTCGAGGGCGCGACCCTCGGCGTCACGCAGCTTGCGCGCCACGTCGGTGGCGCTCAGGTTGACCGCCCAGTCGATCGCGAGCGCGCCCACCGCCGCGATGCGCACGTCGTGCGAGGCGTCGCGCAGGAGCGGCTCGAGCAGCTTGCCCGCGCCCGATCCGGGCCGGGCCGCGAGCGCCGCGGCCGCGCGGGCCGCGCGCGCGCGCACCGCGTCGGACGGCGACGCGAGCTCGATGGCGAGCCGCCCGGCGGCGCGCGCGGGATCGTCGACGCCCGCGAGCGCGGTCAGCGCCGCTTCGGCGGCGCTGGCGTCGTCGCCGGTGATGGCGAGCTCGAGCGACGAGGCCGCGTCGGCGGCGGCCAGGCCCGAGGCCGGATCGGCGACCAGGCGCAGCGCCTCGGCGCGCACCATGGGATCGCGATCGCCGAGCGCGGTGCCCAGGATCGCGGGCAGGTCCTTCTTGACCACCGCGGCGGCCCCGAGCGCGCGCGCCCGCACCGTCGACGACGGATCGCGCGCCGCCATCGCGATGAGCTCGACGTCGGTGGCCGCCTGCGCGACGTCGACGAGGACCAGCTTCTCGCCCTCGTCGGCGCGGTCCCAGGCGGTCTGCAAGGACTGCGACACCTGCTCGTTGCCGGGGCCGAGCGCGCGCAGCCCGGTGGCCGCGGCCAGGCGCACGCCGCGATCGGCGTCGCCGAGCAGCTTGGCGAGCGCGCCGGCGACGCCCTTGCCGGCCTTGCCGCTGCGCGCCATCGCGGCGAGCGCGCGCGCGGCGTCGAGCCGCAGCGCCACCTCGGGCTCCTCGGAGAAGCGCAGCGCGATCTTGAGCCCGGCCTCGCCCAGGTCGGGGTTCTTCGTCAGGCACACGGCGACGCGCAGGCGCGCCTCGCGCGAGTCGCCCTCGGCGGCGGCGCGCAGCCCGGGCAGCGCGGCCTTGGCGGCGCCCGCCTCGATCGCGTTGCACAGGCCGTCGACGCCGATGGGCGGCAGCGCCGAGTCGTCGTTGTCGCGCGCCGCCGCGGCGGCGTAGCTCACGAACGCGTTCGGCTTGATCTTGCACAGGTGCGCGTACACGCGCGCGGCGTCACGCTTGGCGGCGCCCTTCTTCTTCCACAGCTGGCCGATGCCGACCGCGGCGTCGCCCACCGGCGCGCCCGCCTCGACCGCAGCGGCCAGACCCCACGCGGCGCCCTCGGCGACGTCGCCGCCCTCGCTCTTGGTGATCTTGATGAGCTGGTCGGTCGCGACCTTGCCCAGGCGCCCGTAGGCGCGTGCTGCGGCCGCGCGGACCTGCGGCGACTTGTCGTCGAGCAGGGCCTCGAGCGCGGGCTGCGCGACGTCGGGGTTCTTGCGCGCCAGCTCCCCCCACGCGCCGGCGATGGCGATGCGCACCGGCACCGGCGGATCGGTGAACGAGACCAGCTTGCGCGCCGCCGCGTCGGGCGCGACGCGCGCGTAGAGCGGCAGCGCCGCGGCGCTCACCTTGGGCGACGCCGCCGAGGCGGCCGCCTCGATCTCGGGCGCGAGCTGGTCGGAGAGCTCGGGCGGCGCGCGCCGCTCGATGAGGCCGAGCGCGCGCACGCGCGTGTCGTCAGCGGCGTCGCCGTCGGCGGCGAGCTTGCCGGCGGCGAGCGTGGCCTGGGTGGCGTCGCGGTCGAAGGCGCTCTCGAGCATGCGCCAGGCGTCGTCGGCGCTGCCGCCATCGAGCTTCTGGCCGCCCGGGCCGCCGAGCAGCGCGACCGCGACCTGCGCCGACGCGCCGGGCGTCGACGAGGGCAGGGCGGCGAACGAGGCCAGCAGGTCGCGGCGCGTCGCCGGCTCGGGCGCCTGCGCCAGCGCGGCGGCGAGCAGCTCGCCCTCGATGTCGGGGCCGAGCGCGCGCGCGCCGGCGAGCGCGCGGGCGCGCAGGTCGGGATCGTTCGCGGCCATCGCCTTGCCGAGCAGCTCGCGGTAGGTGCCCGGCTTGCGCGCCGCGGCGGCCAGCGCGACCCGTAGCGCTGCCCGCTGCACCGCCGGCGACACGTCGGCGAGCGCCTGGCCGACGAGCGCGACCTCGGCGGGCCCGCCGCGCGCGATCGGGCGCAACATGTCGAGCATGGTCACGGTCTCGGCGGGGCTGCCGCCGCCGGCGCCGAGCGCGGCGAGCGCGCTCTCGTCGTCGGGCGTGAGCGCGTAGCGCACCAGGTGGCGCAGCGGCGGCGCGAGCGCGTCGAGCGCGGCCGCGACGTAGCTGGCGTACGCGCCCTTCTTCTCGGCGGTCTTGCCGCCCGCGTCCTCGTCGGCGGCCTTCTTCCACTCGCCGGGCGCGACCATCGGCTGCGCAAAGCCGCTGTCGCCGACGACCTCGCCGAAGCCGCCGCCGGGCAGCCAGAAGAACGCCGACAGCGCCGGCCGGCCGGCGCGCGCGACCACGCGCTTGGCCGAGCCGGTGCCCTCGGTCGACAGGTAATAGCGGCCCGACATGACCACGTACATGAAGACGATGATCGCGATCGGCAGCGCGGCCGCGGCGCCGATGATCGTGTACAGGCGGCGCTTCTGCGCGGTCAGCACGCCGGCCTCGGCGGCCGAGGCCGGCTGGATCTGCTCGCGCTGCACCATCTCGAGCTCGAGCGGTGACAGGCGGTTGCCGCTGGCCGCCGCGCTGGCCAGCAGCTTCTGCGAGCGGCGCGCGCCATCGCGCGACGGCGCCGACAGCTCGCGCACGCGCGGCAGCAGGATCTCGTGCGCCAGCGCGAAGCCAGAGTGGCCGTGCGCCGCCTGTCCCACCACGCACACGCCGCGGATCAGGAAGCCGTCGAGCGCGCGCGTGGCGACGTCCTCGGGCACGCCGGCGAGCTGCGCCGCCTCGCTGGCGGACAGCACGACCGGCTCGTCGCCGCGGTGGGCGGCGAGCGCGCCGGCCACGCGCATGCCGCGCCGCTCGTCGACGGCCGAGCCGGCCGCCGACAGCACCCAGCGCGCGGGCAGCTCGCGCGCGCCGCCGGCCGCGTTCAGCGCCGCGGCGGTGTCGAGGTTGAGATCGCGCAGCGCGCGCGCCGCGATCTGCGCGTCGGCGGGCAGGATCAGGCCGTTCTCGGCCAGCCCGTCGGAGACCGCGGAGGGCAGGAGCGGATCCGCGCCCAGGCCGGCGAGCGCGAGCGTGCGCGAGAGCACCTCGTGGGCCTGCTCGCGGGTGAAGCGGTTCAGCCGGTAACGCGCGTTGGGCGGGAACAGCGAGCCGGTGCGGCGCTCGAGCGCGTCCAGCCAGTGCAGGCGTGAGTCGGCGACCGCGAACAGGAAGCGGGCGCGGCCGCTCGAGCGCGTGGTCACGCGCGCGAACAGATCGCCCAGCTCGTGCGCGATGTGACCGTCGAGATCGTGGCGCATGACCATGTCGATGTCGTCGATGACGAAGACATAGAGCTGGCCGGCCATCGCTGCCGAGACCACCCGCACCAGGTAGTCGATGGGCTTCTCGCCCTGCCGCGCCGGCACGCTGGTCGCGGTCGCGACCGCGCGCGCGAAGCCGTCGGTGGGCTGGTTGAGATCGTCGCACGTGAGCGCGACCACGCCGTGATCGCGCAGGTGCGGCGCCAGGCCGGCACGCAGCAGCGAGGTCTTGCCCGCGCCGGGCTCGCCGAAGAGCAGGCCCGCGCGCACGCCGTCCTGAGTGACCAGGCGGGTGACCGCGTCGCGCTCGGCGTCGCGTCCGAAGAACACGTCGCGCTCCGATTCGATGAACGGCGCCAGGCCCCGAAGCGGCGTGACGGTACCTGGGTACGTCGTCAGTGGGGAGGCCATGGTTTGGTGGCCCACTATAGACCAAATGGGGCGCGCCCACGTGCGCTATCCTGAGGCTGCGGGAGGGGTGAATGCGCAGGCGCGGTGGTGCTTTTTGGCGGCTCGGGCTCGTGGTGGTGGCGTGCGTGGCGGGCGCGGCGGGCGCGGCGGCGGACGCGCCGGGCGTGACGGCAGGCGTGCAGGTGACGATCTACCGGCCGCTCCCGAGCGGGGCGACCAGCACGGCTGGCGCCACCGGCTTTGCTCTGGTGACCGATCGCCGCAGGGTCGTGGTCGTCGCCGTCAACAGCGCCGGG
The DNA here is from genome assembly GCA_046595695.1 of Haliangiales bacterium. Taxonomy (GTDB): domain Bacteria; phylum Myxococcota_A; class Polyangia; order Haliangiales; family SHYZ01; genus JBKJOI01. The sequence continues at coordinate 13,380 of JBKJOI010000102.1, forward strand.
GACAGCGAGGTCCGCTTCGAGGGTGTCGCGGGCAACCTCGACGCCGGCAGCGTGCAGCTGCGTGATCTGACCGATCCCGACGCGCGCGTGATCGAGCAGGTGTTCCACTGGGACATGGCGTCGGCAGACGCGCTGCTGGCGCGCTACCTGGGCGAGGTCATCACCGTCGTGACCGACGCGGGCGAGCGCAAGGGCCGGCTGCGCTGGTTCGACGCCGCCCAGATCGTGCTCGAGCGTGACGATCCGAACGCGCCGGTCGCGATCGTGCTGCGTGGCAAGAGCGTGAAGGACATCCGCTTCGGCGCGGCGCCGGGCGGCGCGCTCGCGACCCGGCCGACGCTGTCCTGGAAGGTGCGCAGCAAGAAGGCGGGCGAGCACCTGTTCGAGGCCACCTACCTGACGAGCGGCCTGTCGTGGAGCGCCGACTACGCGGTGGTCGTCAGCGAGAGCGAAGGCGGCGGCCGCGGCGGACCGCGCGGGGGCAAGAAGCTCGACCTGTCCGGCTGGCTGTCGGTGCACAACCTCACCGACGCCGCGCTCGCCGACGCGCACGTGCGTCTGGTCGCCGGAGACATCACGCGCGCCAGCGCGCTGCCGGCACCCGGCCAGCCCGCCTACGATCCCTACACCGGCTACCCGATAACCCCGTCGACGACGGCGCCCGCGCCGATCCGGCAGTACGATCTGCCGGGCACGGCCACGCTGCCGGCGCAGCAGACGCGCCAGTTCGAGCTGTTCGCGGCGCGCAGCGGCCTGGCCGGCAAGGTCGTCTACGTGCACGAGCACAACCCGAACTACGCCTTCTACTACAAGCAGCAGGGCTACCCGATGTTCGAGCAGACCATCGACGGCGCGCAGGTGAAGAAGATCGACGCGGTCGGCGAGTACCTGGAGATGGAGCTCGGCGGCAAGGACGGGCCGCAGGTCGACCTGCCGGCGGGCAAGCTGCGCGTGTACCGCAAGGACGCCGCGTCGGGCGGCGTGGCCCTGGTCGCCGAGGAGCAGGTGGGCCACACCGCGCGCGACGGCGCGGTGCGCGTGCGCCTGGGCACGTCGGGCGAGATCGCCGGCGAGCGTCGCCAGGTCGAGTACCGGCTCGACGACCGCGCGCGCGAGATGCGCGAGAAGTTCGAGGTCCGGATCAAGAACACCCGCAAGGAGCCGGTCGAGATCGTCGTCGTGGAGAGCATGTTCCGCTGGCGCAACTGGGTCATCGAGGGCGAGAGCACGCCGTACACCCGCACCGACGACGGGCTCAAGGTGCAGTTCCGCGTGAAGATCCCGGCCGGTGGCGAGTCGACGCTGACGTACACCGTCCGCTACCACACGTGGTGAGGGGCGCGGCGGCGCTCGTGGCGGCGGGGCTGCTGGTGGCCGGCTGCGTGGGCGGCTGCGCGGGCGGTGGGGCGCGCGGCGCGAGCGCGGACGGGCCGGCGGCGCGCGAAGGCGGTCCCGAGCTCGAGGTCGTGGTCGGCGCCTCCGGCGCGGTGGTGACCGATCGCCGACGCGTCGATGTGCCGGCGGACGGCGAGGTGCGCTTCCCGGGCGTGCCGCCGCTGGTCGACGTCGGCTCGGTCCGCTGGCGCTCGCTCACCGATGGCGAAGGCACGCGCTCGGTCGCGCAGCGGCTGGTGCCGGCGGGTGCGGAGGGTGCGACCCGCGCGACACTCGTCTGGCGCGTGCGCACCAAACGGCCGGGGCCGCAGCTGATCGAGGTCACCTACCGGACCGCGGGCCTCTCGTGGCAGGCGACCTACACCGTGGTGATCGACGACGCGGCGGGCATGGCCGACGTCGCGGCGCAGGTGGAGATCGACGATCGCAGCGGCGCCGGCTTCGCCGACGCGCGCGTGCTGGTCGCGCGCGGCGACGCGGCGGTCGCGCCGGCGCTGCCCGCGCCCGCAGGGCCTGCGCCCGCGCCATCTCCGTCGCCCAAGGCCGGCCGCGCGCTCGCGCCGCGCCTGTACGCGTTGCCCGCGCGCGTCACGCTGGTCGCCGGGGCGCGCACGCACGTCGCGCTCTTCCCGGCGCGCCGCGTGCCGGCGCGCCGCGCGCTCGTCTACGACGCGGTCGGCGCCGCGGGCGTGTGGACCGGCGCCGGCATCAAGAAGGACGCCAGCTTCCCCGAGGCCACGATCGGCGACGTGCGCGCCTTCCTCGAGATCGAGAACGACCCCGGGTCGGGGCTCGGCGTGGCCATGCCCGCCGGGCTGGTCCGCTTCTTCCGCCGCGAGGGCGACGGCCGGCTGGTCTGGCTCGCCGACGAGCACGTCGGCGACGTGGTGGTCGGTCAACGTCTGCGCGTGCCGCTCGGCATCGACGGCGAGCTCTCCGGCGCGCGCCGCCAGATCAGCGTCGACCTCGACGACGAGCGCCGTCGTCTGGTCGAAGAGATCGAGATCACGCTCAGCAACCGGGGTGCGCAGGCGCGCGACGTCACCGTGATCGAGCGGCTGGCGCGCTCGGATCACTGGCGGCTCACCTGGTGGACCGCCGAGCCCGAGAAGGACGACGCGCGCGGCGCGCGCTTCCGGGTCAGCGTGCCGGCGGGCGGCACGAAGAAGATCCGCTACCGCGTCATGTATCTTTGGTAAGACCTCGGGGCGATGACTCCCGCCGTGCCGTCTGCCCCGCCGCTGCTCCAGGTCGAAGATCTCTCGGTCCGCTACGGCAAGCGCGTCGCGCTGGCCGGCTTCTCCGTGTCGATCGGCGCGGGCGAGGTGGTCGGGCTGCTGGGCCCGAACGGCGCCGGCAAGAGCACTGCGCTGCTCGCCATCGCCGGCGCGGTCGCCAGCGCGGGCGGCCGCGTGCGCGTGGCCGGCGTCGACGCCCACGTCGAGCCGCTGCGGGCGCGCGCGCGGGTCGGCCTCTGCGACCAGCCGCCCACCATGTACGAGTTCTTCACCGTCGCCGAGCACGTCGAGTTCGTCGCCGAGGCGCGCGGCCGCGCCGGCGACGCGCAGACGCGCGCGCTGCTCGCCGAGCTCGGCCTCGACGTCGTCGCGGACCGTCCCATCCGCGAGCTGTCGTTCGGCTACCGTCAGCGCGTCGGGCTCGCCGCCGCGCTCGCGGGTGGCACCAACGTGGTGCTGCTCGACGAGACGCTGAACGGCCTGGACCCGCACGCCGCGCGTGCGGCGCGCGAGACGCTGTCGCGCGCCGCCGCCGCGGGCACCGCCATCCTCATGAGCACGCACCTGCTGGGCGTCGCCGAGCGGCTGTGCACGCGCCTCCTGTTCGTCGATCAGGGCAAGCTGCTGCGCGACGTCGGCAGCGCCGAGCTGGACACGCTGCTCGCGCGCGGCGTCGGCGCGGTCGAGGAGCTCTACCTGTCGCTGGTGTCAGCGGAGCAGGCCTGATGGCGGGCGCGGCGCCGGTGGGCACGACCATGACCGCGGCGCGGCTGGCCTGGTACGCCGAGCTCGATCGCCGCCGGCGCGCCGAGGCGCTGCCCGCGGCCGCGCGGCTGGTCGTCGGCTTCCCGCTCGCGGCGTTCGCCGGCGTGCTGGCCGCGGCCGGTCTGGCGCTGCTGGTGCGCAAGAGCGGCGCCGCCGAGGCGCGCCTGTGGTGGGCGGTGCTTGCCGCGTTCGCGAGCGCGGGCATCGTCATGCGCGCGCCCTTCCGCATGTACTGGCGCGCCGACGCGACCCTGCTGGCGCGCCTGCCCATCACCGGCGAGGCGCTGTTCGGCCTCGCGGCCCGGCGCAGCGCGCGCGCCGCGGCGCAGGTCGCGCTCGCGCTGCTGATCGCCGCCGTCCCGGTCGCGTTCGCCGACCTCAGCGCGGGCAGCGCGGGCAGCGGCAGCGACGCCGGCGCCGCGTTCGGGCTCGGCGACGGCGCGCTCGCGCTCGCACGCCACCTCGTCGTGATCGTCGGCGCCTGCGCCGCCGCCGCGCTGCTCACGCCGCCGGTGGGCGCGCTCGCCGGAGCGCTCGTCGCCAACGACAAGCTGCAGCGCACGATCTCGAGCATGGCGGGCGAGGCCTCCGGTCCACCGCTGGTCTGGCTGTCCTTCCTGCCCGCGCTCGGCGGCCTGGTCGCGTTCGGGATCGCCTGGCTCTCGGCGCCGTGGGCGGCGGGTGGCAGCGCCCCGGCGGGCCTGCTCGCGGCCGGCGTGCTGGGCGGCGCACTCGCCGTCGCCGCGCTGGTCTGGCTGGCCGCGCGCCGCCGCCTGGCCGCCGCGCTGCCCATGGCCACGCGCGAGGTCGCGGCGCTCGACGCGATCAAGCTCGCGACGCTGCAGCTCGACACCGCGCGCGGGCTCGAGGCGCTCTGGGGCCGCGCGCTCGCTGGCGGCGGCGTCGCCGGCGCGGTCTACCGCAAGGACGTCGCGCTCGCGCGCCGCCGCTACCCCATGTTCTTCCTGCTCGCCGGCCTGGGCCTGATCATCCTGTGGCTGCTGGCCGCCTTCGGCGCGCCCGCGACGCGTGAGCGCTGGTCGCTCGGCGTCGGCATCGCGCTCGCGATCTACCTGGCCGTCTTCGGCCGCCGCCTGGCGCGTGCACCCATCGAGCGCCCGCGCCTGCTCGCCACGCTGCCGCTGGCGCCCGTCGCAGTCGCGCGCGCCAAGTGGGTCTTCGTCTCGTG
>JBKJOI010000227.1:0-3849 GCA_046595695.1 Haliangiales bacterium
GGACGCGGCCATCTGCGCCAGCGTGCCCAGCTCGCGCGCGAGCGGAGGCACGAGCGTGGACAGCCCCGGCGGCGTCGCGTCGCCGAGCAGTGCGCCGCCCGTCTGATCGGGGGCGTCGACGCCCACCGCGGGCACGGCGGCGCGGAACAGGAAGAGCGTGTGGCCGAGCTCGATGAGGTCGGCGTCGGCCAGCGTGGCATGCTCGGTGCGTGCCCCGTTGACGATCGTACCGTTCTTCGAGCGTGCGTCACCCAGCACCCAGCGGCCGAGCACCTTGCCGAGCCGCGCGTGGGTGGAGGACATCCAGCGATCGGGCACGCGCAGCGTGAGCCGGCGTACGCCGGCCTCCACGGTGCGCTCCGCGGAGCGCACCGAGCCGCGACCGATCACGATCTCGTCGACATCGTGCAGCGCGTGCCGCGACGGCGGCTCGCACGGCCGGTCGAGCTCGAGCGCACAGAAGAGGAACGGGCGAGGGCCCGGCTCCGTCTTGCGGGCATCCCGCCCGTCAGTAAGGCGTAGCGTTTCCCCCAGGGTCTCGACCATCGAACGTCCGAGATGATATCCGCGGTGGTGCCGAAACCCGAAAGCCTAAAAATCGTGGCGGCCTGCTAGGATGGCCCCGACCGTGAGCGGCGGAGACGCGATTTTCGGAGTCGATCTAGGCACCTCCAAGGCGTGCGTGGCCACCATGGACGCCAAGGGCGTCCCCTCCACGCTGACCGACACCCAGGGTCGCAAGGTGATTCCCGCGGTCCTGTCGTTCCATCCCGACGGCACCGTCCTGGTCGGCGATGACGCGCTGCCCCAGCGGCTTGCCGACCCGCGTCATACGGTCTATTCGGTCACCCGGCTCATCGGTCGCTCGGCGTCCTCACGCGAGGTCATCGACGCGGCCTCGCGCTCGCCCTTTACCCTGCGCGTCGGACCCGACGACCAACCGCTGGTGTCGACGCGCGCCGGCGACATGACGCTCGTCGAGCTGGGCGGCTTCTTGCTCGAGCACGTGCGCCGCTACGCGCAGCTCGCGATCAACAGCGATAGCCGTCGCTGCGTGCTGACCGCGCCGGCGTTCTACGACGCGGCGCAGAAGCAGGCGCTGCAGGCTGCCGGCCGCGCCGCCGGCTTCGAGGTCGAGCATGTGCTCGCCGATCCGCGCGCGGTGGCGACCGCGTGGGCGTACGGTCGCGCCGTCGGCAACCTGGTGCTCGTCTATGATTTCGGCGGCGGCAAGTGCGAGTGCTCGGTCGTCGAGATCCACGGCCGCGAGCCGCGCCTGCTGGGCACCGCCGTCGACACAATGATCGGCGGCGACGACATCGATCACCGCATCGTCGACTACACCTGCAAGGCGTTCTGGCAGGTGCACCGGGTCGATCTGCGCGCCGACCCGCTCATCCCGCTGTTCCTGCGCGCCGCCGCCGAGCGCGCCAAGATCGACCTCGCGAGCGCGCAGGAGTCCGCGATCACGGCGCGCGCGATCGCCAAGTCGCGCACCGGCGAGCCCATCGACCTGCACCTGGTGTTCAGCCGTGACGTCGTCGCCAACGCCATCGGCGACATCATGCAGCGCACGTTCGGCGTCTGCGACGAGGCGCTGCGCGCGGCCGGCGTCGACGCGAGCGGCGTGAGCGAGCTCATCATGGTCGGCGGCCCCACGCGCCTGCCATTCATCCGCGAGCAGGTCGCCGCCTATTTCGGTCGCGCCCCGCGCACCGACGTGCCGCCCGACGAGGGCGTCGCGCTCGGCGCCGCCATCTGGGGCGCCCACGGCGGCATCCCGGATCCCGCCTCGTTGCCGTCGCTGTCCAAGCGCGTCACCGCGCAGTTCGGCTCCGACGTGCAGCAGGCCAAGCCGAGCGAGGCCGCGCCCAACCTGCCGGCGCGCGTCGGGCGCGTGCACACGAAGCGCATGTTCACCGCGGTGATGCAGGCGGTGAAGGGCGCGTCGGACGTACAGGTCTCGTTCTCGCCTCCGTCGGTGATCTCGGCCGCTGACGTGATCAAGCCGCAGATGCTCGAGGTGCTCGCGAGCCGCCTCGGGCTCTCGACCGTAGGCGGCTTCTGCGACGAGATCCTGGCCGCCGACGTCGCGCTGCCGGTGGAGAAGACCCGGGTGTTCTCGACCGGCAAGGACAAGCAGCGCACCGTGAGTGTGCAGGTCTGCCAGGGCGAGTCGCGCCGCTTCGAGGAGAACAAGCCGCTCGGTACGCTCGTGCTCGACGGCCTGGCGCCGATGCCGCGCGGCTCGGTGAAGATCGAGGTCACCTTCAGCGTCGACGCCGAGGGCGTGCTCAAGGCCTCGGCCAAGGACCAGGCCACGGGGCGCGTGCAAGCGGTCGAGATCCGGCTCCAGCCCTAGACGCGCGGCGCCTAACGCCCAAGACGATGCGGAAACGCTACCAGGCCGCGCTCGCGCTGCTTCCGACCATCAAGCTGACGCCCGCGCTCGCGTTGCGCGAGTCGCTCGCCGCCGGCTACACCAGGAAGGACTTCACCACCGACGCGCTCGCCGGCGTGGTCGTCGGGCTGGTCGCGCTGCCGCTGGCCATGGCGCTGGGCATCAGCTCGGGGGTCGCGCCGCAGAACGGCATCTACACCGCGATCGTGGCCGGCCTGGTGATCGCAGCGCTCGGTGGCTCGCGCGTGCAGGTGTCGGGGCCGACCGCGGCGTTCGGCGTCGTGCTCGCGCCCATCGCCGCGAAGTACGGCCTGGGCGGGCTGGCGCTGGCCACGCTCATGGCCGGCGCCATCCTCGTGATCATGGGGGCGGTGCGGCTCGGGCGCTTCGTGCAGTTCATCCCACACCCGGTGACCACCGGGTTCAGCGCGGGCATCGCGGTCGTGATCGCGACGCTGCAGGTGAAGGACCTCTTCGGCCTCTCCGGCGTGGCCCACGCCGAGCACTTCCCCGAGCGGGTGCTCGCGCTGGTCAGCGCGTTCCCCTCGATCCGCTGGCAGGACACCGGCATCGGCCTGTTCACGCTCGCCGTGCTGATCGGCTTCCCGCGCGTCTCCAAGCGCGTCCCCGCGCCGCTCGTCGGGCTCGCCGCCGGGGCCGTGGTCGCGGTGCTGCTCGGCCTGGTGCTCGACGACTTCCACGTCGCGACCATCCGCTCGAGCTTCTCGTACGTCGACGGCGGTGTGATTCACCCGGGCATCCCACAGATGCCACCGGTCCCGGTGCTGCCGTGGAACCTGCCCGGCCAAGGCGGTAAGTCGTTCGAGCTGTCCCTCGGGCTCATGCGTGAGCTCGTCGGGCCCGCCTTCGCGATCGCCATGCTGGGCGCGATCGAGTCGCTGCTGTGCGCGGTCGTCGCCGATGGCATGGTGGGCGGCAAGCGCCACGACCCCGACACCGAGCTGCTCGCGCAGGGCCTCGGCAACATCGTGACGCCGTTCTTCGGCGGCATCGCCGCCACCGGCGCGCTCGCGCGCACCGCCACCAACGTACGCGCCGGCGCCCGCTCGCCCATCGCCGCGATGAGCCACGCGGTGTTCGTGCTGCTCGGCGTGGTCGCGCTCGCGCCGCTGCTCGGCTACCTGCCGATGGCGTCGCTGTCGGCGCTCCTGCTCATCGTCGCCTGGAACATGAGCGAGGTCCGCCACTTCGCGCACACCGTCAGGGTCGCGCCGGGCAGCGACATGATGGTGCTGCTCACCTGCTTTACGCTGACCGTGGTCTTCGACATGGTCGTCGCGGTATCGGTCGGCGTGATGCTCGCAGCGCTGCTGTTCATGCGCCGGATGGCCGTGCTCACCCACGTGAACCTCCAGACCGTCAGCGACACGAAGATCGACGTACCGGCGGGCGTCCGGGTCTACGAGCTCGCCGGCCCGCTGTTCTTC
>JBKJOI010000266.1:0-8060 GCA_046595695.1 Haliangiales bacterium
GTGCGCGCGCTCTCTCGGTCTCGACGTCGACGAGCCAGAGCGCGTTCTCGAAGCCGGCCACGGCGAGCGTGCGGTCGTCGGGCGCGAGCGCGAGCGCCACCGGCTTGCCGCCGCGGCGCAGCACGCGGCCGCTGGGATCAGAGAACGGCCACACCCGCACCGTGCGGTCGGCGCTCGCGCTCACCAGCGCGCGCCCGTCGGGCATGAACTCGAGGCTGAAGACCATGCCCGCATGGCCGTCGAGCGCGCGCTCGTGGCCGGCTTCGAGAACGCGCTCTGGCTCGTCGACGTCGAGACCGAGAGAGCGCGCGCACTGCCCAGCCCGGACGGCTGGCTCGTGGATGTGGAGTTCGCCCCCGGCGGCGCGAAGCTGGTCACCGTCTCGCTCGACAAGCGGGTGCGCCTCTGGGACCTAGAGAAGCGCACCAGCTCGGCGCTCGGCTGCCGGGCGCTCGCCGGGGTGCGCTGGTCGAAGGACGGGCGCTTCGTGGCCGCACCGGCAGCGGATCAGGCGGGCATCTGCTTGTGGTCGGTGGCCAGCGGCGAGCCGCTCTTCCTGTCAGCCAGCAAGTGGATCGTCCAGATCCGGCTCGCCGAGGACGGCGCGCGGGTCGCGGGCGCCGACTCGAGCGGTGCGATCCTGGTCTGGCGCACCGACGGCGCCGAGGTGACCCGCCTGGTCGGGCACCAGGGCGAGGTCAGCAGCCTGGCGTTCTCCCCCGACGGCCAAAGCCTGGCCAGCTCGGGCGAGGACAGCACCGTGCGGCTGTGGTCCGCGGGCGGGGGCGACAGCGTGGTGCTGGCGCGCCACCACGGCGGCGCGCGCGCGCTCGCCTTCTCGCCCGACGGTCGGCTGCTCGCCACCGTGGGCGCCGACCGGGTGCGGCACGTCTGGGACGTGGCCTCGCGCACCGAGGCGCTGCCGCCGGCGACCCTGGTCGCCGCGCCGCAGACGATGCGCTGGTCAGGCGACGGCAGCGCGCTGGTGCTCTCGACCGGCAGCGGTGAGCTGCACTGGTGGGATACCCGTACTGGCGAGGGCCGCCTGCTGCGCGGGCACCACGAGGGCGTGCGCGATCTGGCGGTCAGCCACGACGGGCGGCTGGTGGTCTCGTGCAGCCACGACGGCACCGTGCACCTGTGGCGCGACACGCTGCCCGACCGACCGGCGACGCTGCGCGCCTGGCTCGCGCGCCACACGCCCGGGCGCGGCGTGGGACAGGAGCCGATCAGCGCGCCGGCCCGAGCTGCGCCTTGATCTCGAGGGTGCTGCTGGTCACGCCCTGACCGGCCCGCTCGTCGCCGTCGCTGGCGGTCTGTCCGGTCGCATGGTCGGGGATGACGCGTTTCACCACCGAGGTAGCCTGCGCCAGCCGCGGCAACAGCGTCGTGGGATCGAAGACATAGTCGGCCTCGACCTCGACGTGCCACTCGAGCATCTCCTCGGCGAGGAGCGCGCCGGTCGGGCTCACGAGCATCATCCGCTGCGGCATGCCCTCGAGCGCCGCCTCCACGTGCAGCCGCGCGCCCGCGCTGGTGCGCGAGAGCGTGTACGTGGTGGCGCGGCGCACGCTGACGCCGCCGCGCACCCCCTCGTCGTCGACGCGCCAGCGCGCACCGTCGCCGACCGGCTCGGCCGGCAGCACCGGCACCAGGGCATCGAAGAGATCGTCGATGACGCGGAACGTCTCGTTCACCGCGGTGCTGCGGCCCGCGAAGACCGCACGCGCGTCGGGCGCGCGCACGCCGCGCGCGTCGATGCGGAGCTCGTCCTGGGTCGGTTGCCAGGAGCCGAAGAGCTTGCGCACCATCTCGGCCCCGAGGTCGCTGCCGTCCGTGCGCACGCGGCCGATCTCGTAGCGCCAGGGCTCGCCCGCGGCCGGCGCGATGGTCGTCAGCGTGAGCGTGATCGACGGGGACTTGGCGCCGAGTGGCGCGGCCGCGCCGCTGAACACGAAGGTCTGCCGGATGTCGAGCTGCAGGCTCTGCTGCACGCGCACGCCCGGCGTGGGCGCGTAGGCTAGCAGCGCGCGCGGCGCCGCGCCGGCGTGGAGCAGGGTGACCACGGGTGGGCGCGGGGCCGGCGTGGACGCGGTGATGGGGCCGGCGTCGAGCCAGGCGCCGACGTCGAGGTCGGAGCGCGGCGGCGGCGGGCGTTCGACCGCGGCGGGTTCGCGCGCCTTTCCCCCAGGTGGGCGGCCTTCACAGGCGGCGGCCAGGACGACGACGAGCGCGGCGAGTCTACGGACGTTGCGGATGCCCGAGTCTAGCCCGGTCACACCGCGGAAGCCGCTCTCACAGACAAGTCGGGTCCCGAGCCTTCGGCCCACCCGACTAGCCCGGCTCGCACCAGCCCGCGCACATGACTCCCGCGTCGCCGCTGTCGTCCGGGGTCGACGGGCCGCAGATCCGCTCCGCGTTGCAGCGCAGCCCGGTCATCGCCGGATCGCCGCAGTCGGCGTCGCTGGTGCACGCGGGCTCGCACACGCTCGGGCACGCGACTTCGCTGGGCGGCGCGCCCGCCGAGCAGCCGCCGTACTGGGCGGGGCAGATCTCGAGCGCGGCGCACTCGCTGGTCGCCAGGCAGCCGGCCGGCGCCATCGGCCCCGGCCTGCCGTTCGAGCAGGTACCCACGGACATGTCACAGAACAGATCGCTGCCGCAGTCGGTCTCGGCGCTGCACCCGGCGTTGGCCGCGCACGCACGCGCCGGCGCATTGGGCACCATGGTGACCGGCTGATCGGCGCAGTGCTGCGTCGGCGCGCACTCCGCGTCGACGGTGCAGGGCACGAGCGGCAAGCACGACGCCCACTCCGCGGGCACGTCGCAGGACGACGCGAAGCCGATGCACATCCCGGTGGCGGGATTGCGCGCGTAGGGCGGCGGCTCCGCGCTGCACAGCGCCTCACCGTCAGCGTGGGAGGTGCCGCCGACGCAGCCGGCTGCAGCCGCTGCGAGCGCCAGCGCCGCGGCCAGCGCCAGCGAGAGCGCCACGCCCGTGCTCGCCGCCGCGCGCATCACTCGGCGCCCCCGCCGCCACCGCGCAGCGGCCGCGCCTGCTTGATCCACACGGCGCCGTCGGCGGCCAGCTTCCACTCGACGTCGATGGCGCAGTTGGGATCGACCATGGTCGTGCCGGCGATCTGGCACCAGATCGGGTTGAAGTGGTTGCGCAGGCGCAGGAGCTGCGTGGCCAGGTCCTGGTACTGCTCGATGGTCAGCACTGGGGCGCCGCCCGGCGAGAGCGACGAGCGCGACAACACCTCGTACTCGGGCTCCGTGTACCACGTGTACCAGAGGATCTGCTCGGGCACCGCGGCGCCGCTCGGGTTGGCGACCGAGATGTCGCCGACCTGCGAGTTGATGAAGTACGCCGGCCGCAGCTCGCTGAACGAGTTCTGCGTGAGCGCCACGCCGTTGGCGAGCTCGCCGTCGAACGACGGGTGCATGAGCAGGCCCATGCGCACGCGCCGCTCGTCGACGCGGTAGAACTCGCGCTCGATGAACGCCGCGTGGTTGAACACGCTCGCCCACACCGCCTTGACCGCGCGCTCGAACCCGGGCGCGCCCGCCGACGGCACGACGCCGATGCTGGTGTACAACCCGGCGCCCGAGAAGCCGTTGAGATCCTCGACGTTGGTCGAGGAGCGCACGCGGATCTCGGTGGCGCCGAATTGCGCGAGCACCGGCGCGTACAGCGCGTCGAGCGCGGCCGCGTCGAGCGGCGCCTCGTAGATGGCGAGGCGCAGGTGGAAGAGCCGCTTCTGCAGCGCCTGGTCGTCGAGCGTGCCGGCGGCGCGCTCGGCGACGATGGCCTCGACCTCGGGCCACAGGCCCGCCTGCGTCATGTGCGCGTCGAACGCCGACAGCGGCGCGGCGAACGCGGGCATGGGCACGCGCACCACCGGGAAGGTGCGCGCGATCTCGGCGAAGTTCGCCGCCTTGGCGCCGACGGCGTCGAGGTCCTCGACACCGCGCGCCGCCAGCGCGACCAGGCCGGTCACGCTCGCGTCGTAGGCGGGCACGAACGCCTGGGTGGGCCGCAGCGCCTCCCAGAACGCCTGCGCGTCGGCGAGCACGGCCGGCTCGATCAGGTAGTCGGAGGCGGTCACGGTCAGCTTGACCAGCTGGCCCTCGAAGGCGCGCAGCGTCGGCTCGTCGAAGGCGTCGCGCAGCGCCATGTTGGGCGTGCCGCGGTTCCTGGCCAGGATGTTCACGTGCGACAGCGGCGTCTGGAACTCGCCGGTGACGATGCCCGAGACGACGGGCACATCGGCGGGCACGCGGTCGAGCACGACGATCTCGGTGGGCAGCGGCGAGGCACTGTCGAGCTGCGCCGAGCGCAGGAACCGCAGCGTGCCGTAGCCGACCGCGGCGTTGAGCGGCTGGTAGGTCTGGCCGGCGAACAGCTCCTCGCTGGTGATGATGGGCAACTCGCCGGCGAGCTCGGGGATGAGCAGCTCCTGGTCGTTCGAGACCGGTCTCCAGAGCAGGTCCTGGCCGTCGTAGAGGCGCGGGACGATCGCGTCGAAGGCCTCGCGCACGAGCGGCGCCTGCGCGCGGTCGCCGGTGGCGAGCGAGAACACCAGGAGGCCCTGGTCGCGGTAGAGGACGATCTTGCCCAGCAGGTAGCGCCGGTTCTGGCTGTAGTAGTTGAGCGTGGTGAACGCGGCGTGCGCGTCGGCGTAGCCGGGGTCGCTCTCGGCGTGCTGGCCGAGCACGTACCAGACGAAGTCGAAGTGCAGCCACCACTGCGCGGTGTCGAGGAAGAAGATCTTGTCGTCCTGGCGATCGACGATCACCGAGATGCTGGTGGTGCGCGCGAAGGTGACGAAGGGATCGTCCTCGTAGCCGAGCGCGTCGTAGTCGGCGGGGCAGCCGATGTGGTCGGTCGAGTCGGGCGTGGCGCCGGTGATCGCGCAGGTGAGGTCGGGGCCGTCGTCGTCGCCCGCGCCGTCGCCGCAGCCGACCACGAGCGTGGCCAGGAAGGCGACGATCACCGTGCCGAGCGCGGCGAGCGTGGTGTCGAGCGCGATCTCGAGCACGCGGCGGCTCACCAGCTCCCGGCGGGCGGACTCGCGGCGGGCGGACTCCCGGCTCATGGGTTAGCTCCCGCGGGCGTGGCGACCGCGTAGCGGAACCGGCCCGCGCCATCGGGCGAGCGCGCCAGCGTGCGCGCGTCCTCGGCGCCCAGGAAGAGCAGCGCGTCGACGACCGCGCCGTCGGGATCGATCAGGTAGACGCCGTCCTCGCGGCCCAGCTTGAAGGGCGCGTGGTGGCCCTCGCCGGCGGCGCCGTCGTCAGCGAAGACGATCAGGTACGCGCCGGACGCGAGCACGGTGCCGGCGGGGAAGCGGTAGTAGTGGTCGAGGCGATCGGGCGCATCGGAGAGGTAGTGTCCGGAGAGGTCGTACGGACCCTCGGCGCCGGCGCTGCGGCGCAGCTCGATCCAGTCGGGCGTGCCGCCGGGCGAGCCGCTCGCCACCTCGTTGATCGCGACCGCGCCGCGTGCCTCGTCGCCCTGCAGGATCGGGGCGGCGTCGGCGGTGGGCGGGGCGGCGTCGGCGGGACCCCCGGCGGGCGGGACCTCGGTGCCGCACGCGGCGGACGCGGCGGCCAGGGCCGCCGCGGAGAGGGCCGCTGCCACTAAATACATGTATGTGCTACGGGGCACGCCTCCGAAGGTTAGCAAGCCGCATGCCCTAGATAAGCATCCGAAACCATTTGCGGCCATCGGCGCGCCTCTCATTTTTCTGAGGCCCGGCCATGCCCCGGACGCGAAGAAGTCGTACCATTCGCGACCTAAGTCCATGAGCTACCAGGCCGAATTCCGCTGCATCGCCGGCTGCGCGGGCAGCTACCCCCTCGACGACGTCATCTACCGGTGCCCGAAGTGCAAGGACCTGCTCGAGGTCGTACACGACCTCGAGCGGCTGCGCCGGCGCAGCGCCGCGGCCTGGGTCAAGCTCTTCGACGAGCGCTACCAGCGTACGCAGTGGCCGTACGGCTCGGGCGTGTGGGGCAAGAAGGAGTGGGTCGCGCCCCACGTCCGCGACGAAAACGTGGTCTCCATGTTCGAGGGCGGGTCGAACCTGCTGTGGGCCGACCGCTATGGTCGCCAGCTCGGGCTACCCGATCTGTGGGTCAAGCAGTGCGGCAACTCGCACACCGGGTCGTTCAAGGACCTGGGCATGACCGTGCTGGTGTCGACGGTGAAGCAGATGATCGCCGACGGCAAGCCGATCCGCGCGGTCGCCTGCGCGTCGACCGGCGACACCTCGGCGGCGCTGGCCGCCTACGCGGCGGCGGCGGGCCTGCTCGCGATGGTCATCCTGCCGCGCGGCAAGATCTCGGGCGCGCAGCTGGTGCAGCCGATCGCGAACGGCGCGGCGGTGCTCGCGCTCGACACCGACTTCGACGGCTGCATGGAGATCGTGCAGCGGCTCGCGCTCGAGGAGGGCGTCTACCTGGCGAACAGCATGAACTCGCTGCGCGTCGAGGGGCAGAAGACCGTCTCCATCGAGATCGTGCAGCAGTTCGACTGGGAGGTGCCCGACTGGGTCATCATCCCGGGCGGCAACCTGGGCAACGTGAGCGCGCTCTACGCGGGCTTCCAGATGATGGTCGAGCTGGGCGTGACCTCCAAGCTGCCGCGCATCTGCGTCGCGCAGGCCGAGGCGGCGAGCCCGCTCTACAAGGCGTACAAGGCCGGCTTCGAGAAGTTCGAGCCCATGGTCGCGCGCTCGACCGCTGCGTCGGCCATCCAGATCGGCAACCCGGTCAGCATCCGCAAGGCGATCCGCGCGCTGCGCGCGTGCAATGGCGTCGTCGAGCAGGCGAGCGAGGCCGAGCTGGCCGACGCGGCCGCGCGCGCCGACCTGACCGGCATGTTCAACTGCCCGCACACCGGCGTCGCGCTCGCCGCGCTCGAGAAGCTCGTCGCGCGCGGCGAGATCGACAAGCGCGAGCGCGTCGTCGTGGTCTCGACCGCGTCGGGCCTGCAGTTCACCGCCTTCAAGACCGCCTACCACGAGCGCCGCCTGGCCGGCGTGCCCTCCCCGCGCCACGCCAACGCGACCCACGAGCTGCCCAACGACTACGCCGCCGTCGCCGCCCGCGTCCGCTCCCTCCTGGGGACAGGATCTACCCCCGCAGCTAGTTGATTTCGTTACGGTCCTGGAGGTAAACGCGTGTTTACCTCCGGGACACGCAACCGCGGCACGGACGCGCCGATGACTCGGGCATGAGTCGCCACGCGCGCGTCGTCGTCCCCGAGTACCCGCACCACGTCATCCTGCGCGGCAACAACCGGCGCCGGTTGTTCTCGTACAGCAGCGACAACACACGCTTCCTGTTCCTGCTCGCCGACGCGCTCGCGACCACCAAGGCGCAGATGCACGCGATCGCGATGATGACCAACCACGTGCATCTCGTGCTCACGGCCGAGCACGCGGTCGCGATGGCCGCGACGGTGAAGAGCGTCGCGCAGCGCTACGCGCAGTACCGGAATCGGCGGCGTGGTGCGAGCGGCAAGCTCTTCGAGGAGCGCTACCGCTGCTTCCCGATCCTCGATACGGAGCAACTCGGCATCGTGACTTGCTACGTCGACGCCAACCCGCTGCGCGCGGGGAACGTCCAGGACCCGACCGAATCGAGGTGGACCACGTGCGCCCTGCACGCAGGACGCGCGGGCAGCGCGATTCCGGCGGCGCTGTGGACGCCGAGTCCCTGGTACCTGGCACTCGGGGACACGCCTCGTGAACGCGCGGCGCGCTACGTCGACTTCATGACCAGCTATGCGGCACTCGGCACCGAGCCACAGCAGGTGTCAGCGGCCGAGGTATCCGAGCGACTCGCGAACGCGCCCTACAAGCGGCGGCTCGAACGGCCGGATCGGTCGAGCGCCTGCGAAGCACCCGCCCCGTATGGTGAAACACGCGTTTACCGCCAAGACCCCAGCGAGATCAGGGGGTTAAAGGGGTAGATCCCTGACGATTGATCACATCTTGGAAAACGATCGAGTTCCGCTGACTTGCCTTCGCATTCGGAGATGTTTCGCG
>JBKJOI010000312.1:0-12820 GCA_046595695.1 Haliangiales bacterium
GCATGCCGCCGGCGCGCGCCTTCGCGATCGTGCGGCAGATCCTCTCCGGGCTGGCCCACGCCCACTTCCACGGCATCATCCATCGCGACGTGAAGCCGGAGAACATCCTGCTCTCGCCGCCCGTCGAGGGCCACGGCGAGCAGGTCCGCATCGTCGATTTCGGGCTCGCCAAGCTGCGCGACGAGGGCTCCATCACCACCGGCGTGGCCCTGGGCACGCCCGGCTACATGTCGCCCGAGCAGACCATGGGCGCCAAGGTGGACGAACGCGCCGACCTGTACGCCACCGGCATCATCCTGTTCGAGCTGCTCACCGGGCAGAAGCCCTTCAAGCACGGCGACATGTTCGAGGTCATGCGCATGCACCGCGAGGTGCCACCGCCGCAGCTGCAGTCGGTCGCGACCGACCTGACCTTCTCGCCCCGGCTGAATGCGCTGGTGCAGCACGCGCTGGCCAAGTCGCGCGACGATCGGCTGCCCACCGCGGCGGCGTTCCTGGCGGCGATCGAGACCGTCGCCGAGGCCCGGGAGCCGCGCGCGGCCCGGGCCCGGATGCGCCGGATCGGCCTCATCGCGGCGGTGGCCGCCTTGGCCCTGGGCGCGCTCGGCTGGGCCGGCTGGCGCATCGGCGCGGGGGCGCGGGCGAAATCGTCCGCAGAGGCCGCGGGCGTGCGTGGGTCGAAATCCCCGGGGCGCAAGGCGCCGGGAGCAACGCGCGCGAAGCCGCCGGGCGCCAAGGGGACCGCGGCGTCTGCGCCGGGTGGCGCGGCCGCCGTGGCCGGCGCGGCCACACCCGACCCCGAAGGCGACGACGCCGCTGCCGGTGAGCTGGTCGATGACGACGCGACCGATGCGGCCGATACAATCGACGCGACCGGGGCGGGCGATGGCGCGGGCGCGACCGGTGCCTCGTCCAGGGAGCCCGCGGATGTCGCGCGCCTGCGCTCGCAGGCGGCCTCGGGCAACGTGACCGCCGCGGTGCGCGGCCTCGAGGCGCTGCGCAAGCGCGAGTCCAAACGCCCCGAGGTGCGCTACGCGCTCGGCAACCTGTACGCCGAGCTGCAATCGTGGCTACCCGCGGTCGAGGCCTACGCCGCCGCGCTCGCGCTGGATCCCGCCTACCGCGGCGACGCACGCCTGATCGGCGACCTGGTCGAGGCGCTGGCCAGCGACCGCGCGCACCGCCGTGCCGCGACGATCATCAAGAACGAGCTGGGCGCGAACGCCCTGCCCCGCCTCGAGCAGGCCACGCGCTCGTCGACTCCGCGCCTGCGCGCGCGCGCGCGCCGCCTGCGCGCCGTGATGATGAAGCAGCCGTAGCGGGACGGGCCGAGCTCGCTCAGGCGAGGCGACGGACGATCACGCTGCCCACCGAGTAGCCGGCGCCGAACGAGGCGATCACGCCGACCGCCCCGGGCGCGAGGTCGTCGCTGTACAGGTGGAAGGCGATGATCGAGCCGGCCGAGCTGGTGTTGGCGTAGCGGTCCAGGATCACCGGCGCCTCGGTCGTGGTCGCGTCGCGATCGATCAGCCGGCGCACGATGAGCTGGTTCATGCTCAGGTTCGCCTGGTGCAGCCAGAAGCGCTCGACGCCGCGCGGCTCGAGCCCGGCGCTGGTCAGGTGATCGCGGATGTGATCGGCGACCATCGGGCTGACTTCCTTGAAGACCTTGCGGCCCTCCTGGGTGAACAGCTTGTCGCGCGCGCCGACGCCGCGCTCGTCGCAGTGGTTGAGGAAGCCGAAGTTGTTGCGGATGTTGCTCGAGAACTGGGTGGCGAGCTTGGTGCCCAGGATCTCGAACTGGACCTTCCCGGTCGCGGTCTCGGCGCGCTCGATCACCACCGCGGTGGCGACGTCGCCGAAGATGAAGTGGCAGTCGCGGTCGCGGAAGTCCAGGTGGCCCGAGCAGATCTCCGGGCTCACCACCAGCACGGCGCGCGCGCCGCCGGCGCGCACCGCGTTCATGGCCTGCTCGATCCCGAAGGTGGCCGACGAGCAGGCCACGTTCATGTCGAAGGCGTAACCGCCGATGCCGAGCGCGGCCTGGACCTCGATGGCCACGGCCGGGTAGGCGCGCTGCATGTTGGAGCAGGCGACGATCACCGCGTCGATGTCCGCGGGCGCCTTCTTCGCGGCGGTCAGCGCCTGCCGGCAGGCCTCGACCGCCATCTCGGCCTGCACCGAGAGCTGGTCGTTTCCGCGCTCGGGAATCCGCGGCCGCATGCGGCGCGGGTCGAGCACGCCCTCCTTGTCGACGACGTGGCGGTGCTGGATGCCCGACGCCTTGAGGATGAACTCCGACGACGACGGCTGCAGCGCGGCGCGCTTGCCGGCGGCGATCTCGCCTTCGTGCGCGGCGTTCTCGAGCTCGACGTACGCGTTCAGCGCCGCGACCAGCTCGTCGTTGCTGATGACCTGGGGCGGGACGAACATGCCGCTGCCGCTGATGACGATCGACGCGGCGGCGGGTGAAATCGAGGCGACGGGAAGCTTTTGGTCGAGCATGAAGTGGCGGAGCTTACTCGAAGATCGCCCCGGAGAGGTTCATTCCGCGTCAATCCGACGACTTCACGCCCCCGTGCTTGAGAAGCTCGAGGCGCGCGATGATCCCGCGGTGCACCGCGTCAGGACCGTCCGCCAGGCGCAGCGCGCGCGCCATCGCGTAGAGGCCGGTGAGCGGCACGTCCTGCGACAGGCCGACCGCGCCGTGCATCTGCATGGCCTCGTCGACGACCTGCTGCAGCACGTTGGGCGCCACCACCTTGATCGCCGAGATCTCGGCCATCGCGCCCAGCGCGCCCAGCTTGTCGAGCTTCCACGCCGCGTACAGCGTGAGCAGACGCGCCTGGTCGATGGCGATGCGCAGGTCGGCGATCCGCTCGCGGTTGCCGCCCAGGTTGACCAGCGGCTTGCCGAAGGCGGTGCGGCCGAGGCCACGCTTGATGAGCAGCTCGAGGGCGAGCTCGGCTGCGCCCACTGCGCGCATGCAGTGGTGGATGCGCCCGGGCCCGAGCCGGCCCTGCGCGATCTCGAAGCCTGCGCCCAGGCCCTTCACCAAATTCGCGCGCGGCACGCGCACGTTCTCGAACCAGACCTCGCCATGGCCGTAGGGCGCGTCGTACGCGCCGAACACCGGCAGCATGCGCTTCACCGTGATGCCCGCGGTGTCGAGCGGCACCAGCACCATGCTGTGGCGGTGGTGCCGGTCGTTCTGCGGGCTCGACACGCCCATGAAGATGGCCAGCGCCGCCTTCGGGTGGCCGAGGCCCGTCGTCCACCACTTGCGCCCGGTCAGCACCAGCTCGTCGCCCTCGGGCGTGATGGTCGCCTGCAGGTTGGTCGCGTCGGAGGATGCCACGTCGGGCTCGGTCATGCAGAAGACCGAGCGGATCTCGCCGGCCAGGAGCGGCGTCAGCCAGCGCGCCTTCTGCTCGGCGGTGCCGAAGTGGTGCAGCACCTCCATGTTGCCGGTGTCCGGGGCGTTGCAATTGAACACCTCGGGCGCGAGCTGGCTCTTGCCGGTCTCCTCGGCGATGGGCGCGTACTCGAGCGTGCGCAGGCCGCCGCCCAGCTTCTCGTCGGGCAGGAACAGGTTCCACAGGCCCTCGGCGCGGGCGCGCGCCTTGAGCGCCTCGACCTCGGGCGGCACGACCCACCGGGTCCAGTCGCCGTGGTGGTCGGCCAGCGCGTGCCCGGCGAACAGGCGCGCCTCGACGGGCCGGATGTGCTCGACGATGAAGGCGCGCACGCGCGCGACCAGGTCTCGGCTACGCGGGCTGGGCTCGAAGTCCATGGGGTTCTCCTGGGGTAGCGTGGCTCGGGGCGCCGAGGAACTCGGCGAGCAGCGCGTCGAGCTCGGTGGTCTTCTCGCGCAAGATCGCGTGGCCGGCGTCGGCGAAGCTGACCAGGCGCGCGGCCGGGATGCGCGCGGCCAGGATCTGCGCGTTCCTCGGCGCGACCATGAGATCGCGCTCGCCGGTCACCACCAAGGTCGGCACCTGCAGGCGCGGCAGGCGATCGTAGGTGTCGTGACGCAGGATCGCGGCGTACTGCTTGGCGCTGGCCCAGCCGGTCGCCGGCGCGGTCGCCACCACCTTGGTGAACTCGGCGAAGAACTGCGGGTCACTCTGGCTCATGTCCTTCGAGAACAAGAGATAAGCCAGGTGGTCGTCGAGCCGCCAGGGCCGGCGCAGGAAGCGGCGCCAGGCGCGCGTCATGTCGGCGGTCCAGTGCACGCCACGCCGGCCGCAGTGCGTGGCCAGGAGCACCAGGTGGCGCACGCGCTCGGGGTGCAAGAGCGCCAGCTCCTGCGCGATCATGCCGCCCATGGAGACGCCCAGCACGTCGGCCTCGGGCAGCCCGAGCGCCTCGAGCAGCCCGGCCGCGTCGTCGGCCATCTGCGCGATGGTGTAACCGCGACCCGGATCACCGGTGCGCCCGGCGCCGCGGTTGTCGAAGAGCACGAGCTGGTGCCGGCGCTCGAGCGCCTCGAGCAGGCCGCGTGGCCACCAGTCGAGGTTGGCGCGCCAGCCCATGATCATGAGCAGCGGCGGACCCTCGCCGCGCAGCTGGTAGCGCAGATCGAGGCCGCGGACGCGCAACGTGCCGGTGATCGGTGCGCTCATGCCGGGCCGGGCAGGACCACGAGCTTGCCCGACACGCGCCGCTCCATGAGCGCGGTGAGCGCCTCGGCCGCGCGCTCGAGGGGGAAGGTGCCGGAGACCAGCGGGCGCAGCTTGCCCTCGGCCAGCCAGCCGAACAGCTTCTGCAGATCGGCGATCAGATGGCCCGGCTCGCGCTTCGCGTAGTCGCCCCAGAACACGCCGAGCACGTCGCAACCCTTGAGCAGCGGCAGGTTGGCGGGAAGCTGCGGGATGTCGCCGCTGGCGAAGCCGACGATCAGCAGGCGGCCGCGCCAGGCGCAGCTGCGCAGCGACAGCTCGGTCAGCTTGCCGCCGACCGGATCGTAGATCACGTCGACGCCCTTGCCGCCGGTGATCGCCTTGAGCCGCTCGCGCAGATCCTCGGTCTCGTAGTCGATGAGCTCGTCGGCGCCGTGCTCCTTGCACACCGCCAGCTTGGCCGGCGAGGACGCCGCCGCGATCACGCGCGCGCCCAGGGCCTTGCCGATCTCGATGGCAGCCAGGCCCACGCCGCCCGACGCGCCCAGCACCAGCAGCGTCTCGCCGGCCTGGAGCTTCGCCCGGTCAGCGAGCGCGTGGTACGAGGTCGCGTAGGTCATCACGAACGCCGACGCGACCACGAAGTCGACGCCCGCGGGCATCGGCACCAGCATGCGCGCGTCGACGCGCACCTGCTCGGCGAACGCGCCGTGGCCGGTGAAGGCGATCACGCGGTCGCCCGGGCGCACGTGCTTGACCCTGGCGCCGACGGCGTCGATCACGCCCGCGCACTCGCCGCCCGGCGAGAATGGGCGCTCCGGCTTGAACTGGTACTTGTTCTGGATGATGAGCGTGTCGGGGAAGTTCACGCCGGCGGCGTGGACGCGCACGATCGCCTCGGTCTCGCCGGGCTCGAGATCGGGGACGTCCTCGACGACGAGCTGCGAGGGCGGGCCCCATTCCTTGCAGAGGAGTGCTCTCATGACACCGATCCTGGTTCGGGGTTCTTCTCGGGGTTGGGTTGTTCGGACGCGCGCCGCTTGCGGCGCGCCTCGCCGCGCTGCAGCTCGCGCCGCATGCCGGCCAGGTACAGCGAGAACGGCAGGAAGCGCTTCAGCAGCCAAGCCACCTTGACCTCGCGATGGGTCAGGATGTGGAAGTCGCGCCGCTCGATGCCGCGGAAGACCAGCTCGGCGATCTCCTCGGCGGAGTGCTTCGAGCGGCCGACCAGCTTGCGCACCATGACCGCCGAGTCGCTGTCGCTGGCGCGCGCGCTGGTGGCCAGGTTGGTGCGGAAGAATGCGGGGCAGACCACCGAGACCGCGATGTTGTCGGGGCCGAGCTCGAGCTCCAGCGTCTCGGAGAGCGCGACCACCGCGGCCTTGGTGGCGTTGTAGGCGGCGGCGCCGGGCGGATGGAGCAGCCCGGCCATGGACGCCACGTTCACCAGGTGGCCCCTGCCCTGCGCGCGGAAAATCGGCGTGAACACCTTGCAGCCACGCACCACGCCGAGCAGGTTGATGTCGATGATCCACTGCCAGTCGGCGATGGGGGTGTCGCCGATGCTGCCGACCTGCGCGACGCCGGCGTTGTTGACGACCACGTCGACGCCGCCCCAGTGCTCGCGCAGCCACGCGGCCGCGGCTTCGAGATCCTGCTCGCGGGTCACGTCGCAGCGCAACGCGTGGCAGACCACGTCGGCGCGCGCGGCGCGCAGCGCGGCCAGCGTGCCCGCGTTGCCGGTGTCGTCGAGATCGCCGATGCACACGCGCCAGCCGGCGCGCGCGTAGCGCTCGGCGAGCGCGCGGCCGAGCCCCGACGCGCCGCCGGTGATGAAGACGCGGTGGCCGGTCAGTGGCGCGCGGCTCGCGCCGCTTTTGGAAACGTTCGTCATGGGGCTCCTCGGGTGCGCGCGCGCCGGGTGGCGCGGCGGCGCGGCCTCGGCTCGGGCCGGGCCGCGTACAGGATACGGATGGCCTGCGTCGCGGTGTCGATGTCCGGCGCCTCGCCGGTGAGCACGTCGCGGTAGAGGAACGACTCGCCGATGCGCACGACCACGTAGGCGAGCGCCTCGAGCTCCATGGCCGGCTGCATGTGCCCGGCGGCGACCTGGGTCGCAAGCAGCGCGCGGACCGCCTGGGTGCAGCGCTGCTCGACCGGGCTGTCGCGCGACATGAGCACGCGCAGCGCAAACTCGGTGTCCTGCTGGACGAAGCGGCGAAGCGGCTCGGCCGCGAGCAGGAGCTGGAGCAGCCGGTGCGTGACCGCGGTGGCGTACTCCAGGCCCACGCCGCGCGCCTCGCGCTGCGCGCGCTCGAGCGCGAGCGTGAACAGGGACGAGATGACCTCGCCGTAGAGCTGCTCGCGGCTGCCCACCCAGCGGAACACGGTGGCGCGCCCGACGCCCAGCTCTTCGGCCAGCTTGCCGATGTCGAGCCGCTCGCCGGCGAGCCACTTCTTGCGCGCCAGCTCGAAGACCGCGAGCGGCGTGGCGCGCACCTTGACCGCGCGCGCCGTGAGCAGCTCGGCGAGCGGCGTGGGCCGGCGGCGCGCCCGGACGTTCGCGCGCGCGGCGGCGGTGGAGGGCGCCTTGGTCACGCGCGGAATGTGCCGCGCGATGAGTCATATGTCAACAATGACTCACGCCTGCCTCGGGCGGGTCGGGCGGCTCACGCCGGCGGATCGACTCTCGAGCGGCGTTCGCGCTCGCGCCGCACGATCCCTTCGTACCAGCCCATGAGCGGCGTGACGCTCGCGCCGTGCACCAGGATCGACACCACGATCAGCGACAGCACCAGGCCGGTGAGGCGCTCGGCGAGCGGATCGGGGACGCCACGCTGGATGGCGTAGGTGAGGTAGTAGATCGAGCCGATGCCGCGCACGCCGAACCAGCCCAGCAGCCCGAGCCGCGCGCGCGTCACCCCGGTGCCCAGCACGCCCACGGCGACGGCCGCGGGACGGATCACCAGGAAGAGCAGCGGCGCGAGCCAGAGCGCGTCCAGGGACCAGTGGTCCGTCGTCATGACCGCGCCCACGAGCACGACGACCGTGGCCATGAGCAGGTGCTCGAGCTTGTCGTTGAAGTCGAGCAGCGACACCGCGAGGAAGTGCGCAGCCTTCTCGGGGCGCTGCAGCTCGGGGTGGTCGGCGGCGTTCTCGCCCAGGGTGACCGCGGGCAGCGAGGCGGGCCGCGACGCGTGCCGGGTCGAGCGCAGCTCGATGTAGCGCAGCGCGTAGCCGGCGGCGAACACGGCCAGGAAGCCGTAGCCGTAGATCAGCTCGGCGAGGCCGTAGGCGAGCGCGATCAGCCCGAGCACCAGGAACTCGTGCAGGCCGAGCGTCGTCCCGACCCGGCGCTGCAGCTGCAGCGCCGCGTGACCCACGAGCCATCCCGCCGCGGCGCCCACGAACAGGCCAGTCGTGACCGCCCAGAGCACGTCCCAGCCGAGCCAGCCGAGCAGCGAGAACGCCCGGTGCTCCCACAGGCCGAGCAGACCCGACTCGGCGTCCGGATGCAGCCCGAGCAACCCGAGCCCGAGCATCACGAACGGGAAGGCGGTGCCGTCGTTCAGCCCGGCCTCGCCGCTGATCGCGTAGCGCAGCTCGTCGCGATCGGTCGCGTGCTGGAGCTGCACGTCGGTCGCGAGCACCGGATCGGTGGGCGCCAGGATGGCCCCGAGCAGCACGGCGGCGCCCAGCGAGAGGTCGAGCCACAGGACCCCGACCAGCGCCAGCGCGGCGACCGTGAGCGCCATCGTGGCCGTCGCCAGCCGGACCGGCAGCCGCCACATGCGATCGGTCAGCGAGCGCCGCATGTTGAGCCCGACCGTGAACAGCGACACGATGACCGCCACCTCCGAGACGTGCTCGAAGACCTCGGCGTCGCGGACGACATTCCAGGAGAGCAGGCCGAGGCCGCTCGGTCCGAGCAGGAAGCCGGCGCCCAGGTAGAGCGCGGGCACCGAGACCGGCAGGCGTTTCATGAGGGGCGTGGTGAAGGCCAGGCTGACGAGCAGCAGGCCGGCGGCGATGAACCAGAAGGTGGCGGTCACGAGCCCCGAGGGTACTCTCGTACGGATGCTGCCGCGCGGCGGCCTCGAAGCCTCGCTCGCGATGTCAGAGCCCCGGGGTAGGGTCTCGATTCTCGCGACATGCGCACTGGATCCCTACAGCGACTTCTCGAATCAGCACGAGCACTTCCGGGTGAATGCGACCCCGTGAAAGGGCTCGCCCCCGTCCTCACGCTGACCCCGGGAGCCGGTCCCGGATCCTTCACTGACGCCGAGATCCCTCGCCTGCGCGCCGCGGTCGGCGAGCTGCTGCGCGAGCTGGCGGCGCGCACCGAGCCGGCGCTGCACGGCGCGCTCACGCGCACCGCGGTGGCCTGGGACCAGGCCGACGCCATGAGCATCCTGGACGACGCGCTGCTGGCGCGCGCCGAAGATCTGCAGACCCGCTGGCGCCACGTGGCCGGCAGCGGCGCCCCCGGCGCCGTGGCCGCCGCGCTCGAGGCGCTGCTGGCGCTCGAGGCCTCGCTCGGCCTGGTGGCGCTGGTCGAGCGGCGCCTGGCCACGCTGATCCGGCTGCGGCTGGGCAGCGGCGGCGAGCTCCTGCCCGAGGGTCGTCCGTTCCTGGACGTGTCCTCGGCGCTGGTCGAGGCGGCACGGGGGTGGGCATGAGCGTGGGACGTGCACGCTGGGGCCTGGGCGCGGCCATCGGCGCGGTCGCGCTGATCGCGGCGCTGCGCTCGGTCGTCGTGTACGCGGATCACACGCTGTGGCTGGGCGTGACCGCGGTCGTCGCGCTGGCCGCGATCCAGGCGTTCGGCTTCGCGACCCTGGGCTGGGCGCGGCGCCGGCTGGTCGTCGAGGAGCGCCAGCTCGGCGTGGTCGGCACGCCGGATCCCAGGAGCGAGCTGTGGTCGGCGCGGCGCCGGGCTCTGGTGGCGATCCGCGATCGCGGCGCCAGCCCGGATCTCGACGCGCTCGCGGCGGCGACGGCCGCCGAGGAAGGTGGGCGCGCCTACCTGGGCCGCTACCTCGTGGCGGTGACGGTGCTCGTCGGTCTGGTGGGCACATTCGCGGGCCTCATGGAGACCATCGGCAAGGTCGCGCCGCTCATGAAGGACGAATCGCTGTCGGCGCTGCAGCTGGTGGCCGGGCCGCTGGCGGGCCTCGACGTGACCTTCGGCGCCAGCATCGTCGGCATCCTGGTGACGCTGTCCTTGTCGCTGGTGCAGGGCGATCTCGTGCTCGCCGAGGAGCGCGTGCTCGCGCGCCTCGAGGAGCGCACCCGCCACGAGCTGTGGCCCGAGCTGTGGCCGCCGTCGGCGGCGCCGGCCGAGCAGACCGCGCGCGAGATGGCGGCGCTGCGCACCGAGCTGGCCAGCTTCGTCGAGAAGAGCGTGCAGGCGACCTCGGCGCGCGTCGCCGAGATCGCGGCTGCGGCCGTGGCCACCATCGGCGCGACGCTGGAGCGCGCCCTGGGCGGCGCGGCGGCGAGCGCGGTGGAGCGGCTGACCACGGCGGTGACCGCGTCCATGGCCGGGCTCGAGCGCAGCGTGGCCGAGGGCAGCGCGGCGCAGATCCGGGTGCTCGCGCAGCTCGGCGCCGAGGTCAAGACGCTCGCGGCCACGTGCGACGCGGTCGCGACGCGCGTCGTCGAGACCCTGGGCGGCGTGGCAGCGCGCACCGTGGAGACCCTCGCGGGCACCACGAGCCGGACCGTGGCGTCGCTCGAAGGCCTCGCCGTGGCGACGGTGGAATCGCTCGACGGCCTGACGGCGCGTACGACGGCGTCGCTCGACGGCCTGACCGAGCGTACGGTCGCCTCGGTGGAGGGGCTCGCGACGCGCACCCTGGCGGCGGTCGAGGAGGTCGCCACGCGCACCGTGGGATCGCTCGACGGGGCCTCCGAACGCGCGGTCGGATCGCTCGATGCGGCGGCGGCGCGTGCGGTCGTGACGGTCGACGGCGCCTCGGCGCGGACGATCGAGTCCCTGGGTAGTATTTCGGCGCGGACCATCGAGTCGCTCGACGGCGTCTCGGCACGCACGGTCGACACGCTCGACGGCGTCGCGGCCCGTTCGGTCGACACGCTCGAGCGGGTCGCCGCGCGTTCGGCAGCATCCTGCGACGGCGTGGCCGAACGGACCGCCAAGGCGCTCGAGCGTGTCGCCGCGCGCACTGCGGAGTCCCTGGACGGCCTGGCCTCGCTCACGGTCGACGCGCTCGATGGCGTCGCGACGCGCACGGCGCAGGCGCTCGACGACGTGGCCACGCGCGCCGCGCAGACGTTCGACGGCGTCGCCACGCGCACCGCCTGTGTGCTCGACGGCACCGGGCTGCGCACCACCCAGGCGCTCGACGGCATGGCCGGTCGCCTGGAGCGCGGCCTCGACGCCCTCGCCGACGGCGTGACCCAGCGGCTGGAGGACCTGGCGCGCGTCCAGACCGAGGAGCTGGGCGCCGCGCGTACCGGCCTGCTCGAGGGCGCGCGCGCGCAGATCTCGGATCACGGGCTGCGGCTCACCGAGTCGGCCGCCGAGCTGGCGCGCGCCGCGACCGAGCTGCGCGCGGGTGCCGACGGGCTGTCGCCGGCGGTGGCGCTGCTCGCGCCCGAGCTCTCGGCGCTCGGCCGCGAGGTCGCGCTGCTGGGCGGTCGCCTCGAGGTCGACGATCCGCAGACCCTCGTGCTCGACGAGCTGGTGCGCCTGGGCGAGGGCATCACCCAGCTCCGCGACCTGGTCGCGCTGGCGCAGACCGAGGCGCCGGCCCCAGGCCGCCGCCGCGCGCCGACCAGCAACGAGGTGACCTGAGGTGGCCCGCCCGCCGCGCCGCGTGCTCTTCCCGCTCAACGTCTGGCCGCCCCTCGTCGACGCGGTCACGCTGGTGCTGGCCGCGTTCGTGCTGGTGATCCTGGTGGTACTGCTTGCGCAGCGCGGCCTCGTGACCCGGCTGACCGAGCGCGAGCGCGAGCTCGACAAGCTGAAGGAGGACAAGGCGCGCGTCGAGCGGCGGCTGCGCGCGCTGGCCGCCACCGGCCTCGTCGAGGTCGTCGACGGCAAGGTGATCCTGCAGGGCGAGGTGCTGTTCTCGAGCGGCTCGGCCGAGGTCACCGAGAAGGGGCAGGCCTTCGTCGCCCAGCTGGTGCCGCCGCTGGCGGCGCTGCTCGAGGCCGAGCCGGATCAGATGGTGCTGGTCGGCGGCCACACCGACGATCGACCGATCAAGACGCCGCAGTTCGCGTCCAACTGGGCGCTGTCCACGTCACGCGCGGTGGCCGTGGCCGGCGCGCTCCAGGCCGCGGGTCTGCCCGCGAACCGGCTGGTCGCGGCGGGCTTCGGCGAGCACCACCCGCGCGCCGCGAACGACGACGACGCGAGCCGGCAGCGCAACCGCCGCATCGAGATCCTGCTCGTGCCGGTGCGCTCGGTGGCGAGCCAGATGGGCGCGCCCGCGGCGCCAGACGGTGCGCTCTGAACGCCGGCGATCCAGAGACGCCGCGCGCATCGTCGCCACCGGGCGCCGCGGCCGCGTACGCCGCGGCGCTGCTGCGCCAGACCCACCGTGTGCTGCGGCTCGTGCCCGGCGCGGACCTCGGCGCCCCGGCGCTGGCGGCGCTCGATCGCTTCCTCGCCGAGCCGCGCGCCGACACCTTCGTCGCCGCGGCGCGCACACTCAAGGCCGCGTGCGTCGAGCACGCCACCCAGCACCTGCGCGGCTTCCACGACGGGCGGCTCTTCCGCCGCGGCCTCGCCGCCGTGCGCGCCCTGCCCGGTGTCGGCGCCGCGCACGCCCAGGTCCTCGCCGAGCTGCCCGCTGACGGACGCACCGGTCAGCGGCTCCTCGCCCTCGCGCAGCTGCTCGAGGTCCACGCCGAGCTCTCCGGCCGCACCGCCGCCGCCTTCCGCGAGCTGCGCCGCAAGCTCGGACCCACGACGCCGGCCAAGCCGGCCGCGCCGACGACCTGGCGCACGCCCGTGCCCGGCCGCCGCGCCTAAGAAGCTGGTGTAGTAACAGGAAGATCGACACCGCAGCTGGGGTGTACTCAGCCGACCCGAGCCAGTCCTACCTGCGGCCGCCTTTGCCGCCGCGCCTAGTGCCTCGCCACCGTGAAGATGACGGGTTGACGGCGCAGCCTTGGCGTCGACGTGGCCGCGGGAAGCAGGTCGGCGATGCCGACAAGCGCAGGCGGAG
>JBKJOI010000171.1:0-15992 GCA_046595695.1 Haliangiales bacterium
CGCCGAGGGCAGCGTGCTGGTCAAGGCCGGCCACACCTGGGTGCTTTGCAACGTCTCGGTCGAGGAGAAGGTCCCGCCGTTCATCGAGGGCAAGGGCAAGGGCTGGACCTTCTCCTCGACCGAGGCGTTGCAAAGCACCCAGGTGTGGCCGGCCTTGACCAGCACGCTGCCCTCGGCGTGGCGGGTGAACCCGGTGACGAGCTCGATCGGGCGCAGCTCGTCGGGGCGGCGACCATCGGGACGGGGACCAGGCGTGCTCGACTCGGGCGTGCTCATGGCCGCCGGCTTACCACGGCTCAGTACCTCCGCAGAAACTTCTCGACGCTGGCGGCGTGACGCGCCCGGTACGCGATGCACAGGTCGAGCGTCTCGAGCGCGTTCTCGTAGACACGCGGCCCGCCCAGCGCACGCGCGTTGCGCTCGGCGAAGAACGCGGCCGTCTCGGCGCGCCGGCTCGCGCTGCAATCAGCGAGGCCGACGTTCACGAAGCTCGCGGTGTACTCGCGCGGCAGCCGGGCGATGAGCGCATCGTAGTGTTCGGTGACCAGCTTCCAGGCCAGCTCGCGGACCTCGCGGTTCGCGGCGGCGGCCCAGACCAGATCGATGGTCTCGGCGAGCGGGAGCTCGTCGCTCAGCACCAGCGCCAGGCCGGCCTGGACGAGCTTCGGATCGACGAAGCCACCCAGCGCCCCGATGAGGCGCTGGCGATCCTGCAGGTCCTTGCTCTGGCGCAGCTCGACCAGCAAGCGATCGTGCAGCTTGCGGTCGGCGCGCCGGGCCGCGAGCCCGAGCACGGTGTCGACCACCGCTGGGTCCACGGCGGCGTGATCGTCGAGCCACCTCCAGGCCAGCCGCTCGGCCTCGGCGAGCACGGCGGGATCCGCGCCCGCGCGGCCGACCAGGTACAGCACCACCGGGCGGAACACCGCGGTCTCGTCTGACTCGCCCCGTTTCGGCGCGAAGCCGAGCTTGCGCGCCTGCGCGCCGAAGACCCTGCGCACGAAGCGCTGGTAGTTCGGCCGCAGCGCGTCGGGCACGACGTCCTCGATCGACCACAGCCCGGCCACCGAGGCCTGGCGCACGAAGCGGTCGGGATCGTCGGCGAGCAGCGCGCTCAGCTCGAGCACGCGCGCCAGGTCCAGGTCGCCGCTCTCGGCCAGCGCGGTCGCGTCGTTGCGCAGCGACAGTCGCTCGCCCGCGGGCAGCCGGGTCAGCACCTTCTTGTCGAGGAGACGCGCCAGCAGGTCGCCGCGCCACAGGCTGCGGTAGTAGCCCGCACCACCCTGGTTGGGCATCACCCAGGCGTTGCAGCTGGTCGCCTCGGGCAGCGCGAGCGTGCCGCGCTCGGCCGCGAGCAGCGTGCACGCGGAGGCCGACTTGCCGGCGGCGCCGGCGCCGTAGCGCACGCACACCGGCACCTGCCAGGTGCGCGCCGCCTCGCCCTTTGAACCGAGCGGCAGGTAGCGTCGCTGGGTCAGCTCGAGGCTGAGCTTGCCGTCCACGCAGCGGGACGCGAACGAGATGAGCGGCGCGCCGTTCTGCTCGAAGAAGCTGCTCAGCGGCCCGGCGAGATCGCGGCCGATCGCGGCGCTCATGTCGGCGACGAACTCGGCGTAGCTGGCGGTGCCGCGCGCACGCGCCTTCAGATAAGCACGCAGACCTTGCTGGAACGCGTCCTCGCCCACCCACAGCTCGACCATGCGCAGCACCGCCGCGCCCTTGCCGTAGGTGATGCCGTCGAACGCGTTCAGGATGTCGTTCTCGTCGCGGACGGGCTCGCGCACGCGCCGGGCGCTGTCCAGGCTGTCGTCGCCCATGGCGTACGAGACGTCGCGCACCTCGCCCACGCGGAAGTTCCATTCCGGCTTCCAGCGATCCATGATCTTGGGCTCGATCCACGTCGCCAGCGCTTCGTTCAGCCAGATGTCGTCCCACCACGCGGAGGTCACCAGGTTGCCGAACCACTGGTGCGCCATCTCGTGCACCGCGACGTCGGCGTACAGGCGGCGCGCGGCGCTGGTGAGCTCCTCGGGCTTGTGCAGCAGCAGGTCCTCGACGTAGGTGATCATGCCCGGGTTCTCCATCGCGCCGAAGCTGAACGTCTGCGGGATGGGCACGATGTCGAGCTTGGCGAACGGGTACGGCGTGCCGAAGTAGTCCTCGAGCAGGGACAGGAGCGGCGCGGTGGACTCGACCGCCCAGGCGGCCTCACGCGCCTGCCCGCGCGGCGTGAAGATACGCACCGGCGCGCCGCTCTTGGCCTTGCCGGCGTCGACGATCTCGTAGGGCCCGATGGCGAACGCGAGCAGGTAGCTGGGCAAGGGCGGCGTGCGCGCGAAGCGCACCGTCTGCAGACCACCCGCGTCCTCTGACTGCGTCTCGATGGGCGTGTTGGACACCACGACCAGCCCACGCGGCGCGCGCAGGGTGAGCTGCCACGGCACCTTCGACGATGGCTCGTCGAAGCACGGGAAGACCCGCCGCGCGGCCAGCGGCTCGAGCTGCGTGGTCGCGTACCAGTCGCCGTTCACCTGCTGCGCGAACACGCCCATCGAGTCGTTGCGCGCGATCACGCCGCGGTAGACGATCTCGATGCGCGTGAACCCGGGCGGAAGCGGCGTGGCGGCGCGGAGCGCGACCAGCCGCGGCGGCACCGGCAGGACCTCGACGGCGCCGATGCCCTCGATGGTCGCCGACACGATGGTGAGCTCCTCGGCGTTGAACCAGACCACATCGGTGGGCCGGGCGACCTCGACGTCGATGGTGATGCGCCCGGTGAACGCCGGCTGCGCCGGATCGACGGTGAGCTCGGCCTCGTAGCCGGTCGGGCGCACCTCGGTGGGCAGGCGGAAGGCGGGCGGCGTGGGCGCAGGGCGCGGCGCACCTGGGCGGCCGCCGCTGCCGATCGCGGGAGCCGTGGCGGCGGGTGCGGGAACCGTCGCCGCGGGTGCCGGCTGCGGTCCGCAGGCCGCCACGGCCGCGGAGACGAAGATCGCGGCAGAGCCGCACAACTGAACGAGGGGACGCGATCTGCGGCTGGCCACGCGGCAGCATTGCCGCACGCGATCCGGCTTGTAAAGCGCTAGCGAGGGGCCGGCGCGAGCGTTTGTGACGCACGTACGTCGAGCACCGCGGCGGCGAGCGCGTCAGCCAGCTGCACGCGCGTCGCATGCGCGAGCAGCTCGGCGCCCTCGATCGGATGATCCAGGAAGCCGACCTCGACGAGCACGCCCGGCAGCGTCAGGCCGATGAGCACGTCCTGGTTGCCCTGGCGCACCCCGCGCGAGCGCTCCTTGCCCCAGACTTCGGCCAGGCGCGCCTGGGTGCGCTCGGCCAGGCGCAGCGCGGGCGCGAGCGCGCTGCCGCGCTCGGCGTCGTCGAGGATCGCGGCCACCTCGGGCGCGACATCGGGGCGCGGCGGCCCGTCACCATCGCGGATCGCGCGCGCGTCCAGCTCGAGCGCGTCGGGCGCGAGCACCCAGGTCTCGAAGCCGCGCTGCGCGCGCGACGGCGAGGCGTTGGCGTGCACGCTGACGAACAGATCGGCGTCCTGCCGGTTGGCGAAGCGCACCCGCTCGCGCAGGGTGAGGTAACGATCGTCCTCGCGCGTGAGCACGACGTCGACGCCCGCGGCGCGCAGTCGCTCGGCCAGACCCAGGGACAGCGCGAGGGCGAAGCGCTTCTCGTAGACGCCTTCGACGACGCCCGCGCAGCCGGTGTTGCTGCCGCCGTGGCCGGGGTCGATCACGACGCGAAAACGGCGCGCGCCCGGCAGCAACGGCACCGGCAGCGACGGCGCGGCCAGCACCGGGACCTCGGCGACCAGGGCTGGCCCGGCGGTCGTCGCCACCGCTTTCGGCGCGGCCACCGCGAGCGGGCCGGCCAGGGTCAGCCAGAGTGCACCGACCACGCCCGCCGCAGTGGCGCCGAGCAGCCCGGCTGCGAGCGTTATCCTACCGATGCCCACCCTGTGTTCTCCATACGGCGCTGCCCCGAGCGTCTCCTGGGGACGACGGGCGGGCAAGAAATCTGCTAGAACCGTGATCGGCCATGCGGTTACGACGATGGGTAGCGCAACTCGACCTGGTGGCGCTGCTGCTGTTCCTGGTGGTGCTCGAGCTCGTCCTCAACCGCCTGGCGGTGCCGGTGCTGCGGCCGTCGGGGCAGAAGGCGCCGCCCGACTGGCACCGCAACCTGGATCTGGTGGGGCTGTTCTGCTTCCACCTGGCGACCGCGTTGGCGCTCGGCGTCGCCGCGTTCAAGGTTTGGACGCGCACGGTGGCGCCCGGCTTCGTGCGGCCGCTCAAGCCGCTGGTCGCGCTGACCGGCATCGTCTTTCTGGCCATGTCGACCTGGGTCGTCTTCGCGTCCTCGTCGCCCGCCCTGGCCTTCCGGCTCGAGGCCTGCTTCGTCGCGATGCTGGCGGCCCTGACCGTGACACTGGTCGCATCGCGCGCCGACCTGCGCACCACGCTCGGTGTGGTCCTCTTGCTCCTGCCCTTCACGCTGCACTTCTACGGCACCTTCCGGCTGCACGTGCTGGCCGGGATCGACGACTCGCCCGAGCTGTTCGGCCGCCTGCAGGACATCGGGCAGCACTCGGTGGCGCTGGCGGCGATCGGCGCGCCGGTGCTGCTGGGCCCGCGCCCGCTCATGCGCGCGATCGCACGGCCGGGGCCCATGGTGATCTCCGCGTTCGTGGCCTCGATCGGCGCGGTGATCCTGCGCAAGCACTACGAGGTCGGCATGGAGCTGGCCGAACGCGGGCTGGGCATGGACATCGGTCCCGGCGCCCCGCCCGAGACCATGGCGCTCTACGTCTCCGCGGCAGCCGCAGCGGTGTGGACGGTCGCGTCGTGCATCACCTCCGAGTCGTCGGCGCGGCGCAGCATCGGCCTGGGCCTGGCGCTGGTCATCGCGGGCGGCTACGGCTTCGCGTGGCCGCTGCAGTACCTGTGCGGCGCGGTCGGCCTGTTCACCATCGCGGGCGGTGCGCTGCGCGTGCGTGACGAGGAGAACCTGGCGGCCGTGCCGCCGGCGCGCTTCTCGACCCCGCCCATCGCCGACCGGGTCTGGGAGGCCTACGTGAAGAACCTGGTGACCGCACTCGCGGCGCGCCTGGAGACCCAGCGCGCCGGCGACCGTGAGGAGACCACGCTCGCGGGCACGCGCGCCGGCCTGCCCTTCGTGCTCCGGCTCACGCGCGGCATCGGCCGCACCGTGGGGGCCGGCGCGGTCGGCGCGGGCCTCGAGTCGGTCGAGCTGGTGTTCAACCGCACCGACGCCGAGGCCGGCGCGCCCACCGAGGCGCCGGGCTGGACCATGCTGGCGCGCGCCGAGAACGTGCTCGCGGCCGGCTCGCACCCGCCGCCGCCCACGGTGGCGGGGCCGCGCGCGCAGACCGGCGACCCGGTCTTCGACGGCCGCTTCCGGCTGCAGGATGCCGCCGGCCTCACCGCTCGCCTGCTCGACGACGGGCTGCGCGCGCGCGCCGCCGCGACCCTCGACGGCTGGGTCGCGATCTGGCCGGAGCGCGCGCTCAAGTATCGCGTCCACCCCGGGCGCGGCGCGCCGCTCGATCATCCCGTCCCGGTCACCGAGCTGGCCTTCCGCGCGCCCGCCGAGCCGGTCGTCGATCGTCTGGTCGGCGTCGTCGATCTACTCGCCGAGCTGGCCGCGCGCTCGCTGCCGCCGGGCAGCGCCGACCCGGCCAAGCTGGCGACCTGACCGTGCTCGCGCTCTTCGACATCGACGGCACGCTCATCCGCACCGGCGGCTCGGGCTCCAAGGCGCTCGCGCGCGCGTTCGAGCAGGTGCACGGCCTGGTCGACGCGCTCGCCGGCATGCGCCTGGGCGGCAAGACCGACCCGCTCATCGTCGACGAGATTTTCCACGCGCACCACGGCCGGCCCGCGACCAGCGCCGAGTTCGCGGCGGTCATCGAGGTCTACCTCGGCCACCTCGAGACCGAGATCGCGCGCTGCGAGCTGTACCGCGTGCTGCCCGGCGCCGACGCGGCGGTGAGCGCGTGCCTCGCGCATGGGGCCACGGTGGGCCTCGCCACCGGCAACGTCGAGCGCGCCGCGCGCGTGAAGCTCGAACGCGGCGGGCTGTGGGCGCGCTTCAGCTTCGGCGGCTACGGCTCCGACGCCGGCGAGCGCGCGCTGCTGGTCGAGCGCGCCATCGAGCGCGGCGAGCGGCACGCCGGGCGCCGCTTCGAGCGCCGTGACGTGCTCGTGATCGGCGACACGGTGCGCGACATCGCCGCCGCGCGCGCCAACGGCGCGGTCGCCCTCGCCGTGGCCACCGGCGGCGAGGACGTCGCCACGCTCGCCGCGGCGGGCGCCGACGAGGTCTTCGAGACGCTCGAGGCCCTGCCCGCCTGGCTCGTCCGCGCGGCGTAGCGCCGCGGCGGCGTGGCCGCTGCTTCCTACGGTCGGAGGTGAGCTAGCGGGTGTGGAAGGGCAGGAACGCGATCGTCTGCACTGGAGTGGCGCGGAACGACAGCACCGCGAGCAGGGTGGCGCGGACGATCGACGCGGCTTGCGGGCCGAGCAGCGCGGTGACGTCAGCGAGCGCGGCGCCGAGCAGCGCGCTGCCGCCGCCGGTGCCCGCGCCGAGCATACCCAACGAGACGCCGCCGCCCGCGAAGCTGCTGACGAAGTCGAGCAGCGTGGGCTCGGGCGGGTAGACGTCGATGGGCGCGTCGGCGGCCAGGTTGCCGCGCTTCTTGGCGTCGGCGAGCGCGTCGTCGAGGCCGCCCAGCTGATCGACCAGGCCGCGCGTCTTGGCGTCGGCGCCGATCCACACCCGGCCCTGCGCGAGCGGCTCGACCTGCGCCGGCGTGAGCTTCCGGCCCGCGGCGACGCGGCTCACGAAGGTCACGTAGACCGCCTCCATGCTGCCCATGATGGCGGCGCGCTCGTCGGTGTTCCAGCGGCGCATGCCGTTCATGAGGCCGGCGCGCTTGCCGCGGCTGAGCTCGACCGAGGTGACGCCCAGCTTGGCCAGCGCCGGGCCGAGCACGATCTTGCCGCCGACCACGCCGATCGAGCCGGTCAGCGTGTCGGGCTGCGCCCAGATGGTGTCGGCGCCGCACGAGATGTAGTAGCCGCCCGACGCCGCGAGCGAGCCCATGGAGACCACGACCGGCTTCTTCGACTTCGCGTAGGCGACCGCGTGCCAGATGGTCTCCGAGGCGAGCGCGCTGCCGCCCGGGCTGTCCACGCGCAGCACGATCGCCTTGACGCTGTCGTCGTCGGCGACCGCGCGCAGCGCGGGCACCAGGCGCCGCGGCGCGATCTCGGAGGCGGCGCCCAGGATGCCGTTCTCGCCCGCGCCGTCGACGACGTTGCCGACCGCGTAGACCAGCGCCACGTGCGGCTCGGAGATGCGCTTGGCCGGCGCGGCGCCGAGCAGCTCCATGAGCGCCGCCAGATCCTGGCCGCGCTCCTTCTCCACCTTCACCTTGCGCCACGCGCCGTCCTTGGTGCGCGCGTCGCGCCAGGTCTCCCAGGTCGCGATCTCGTCGACCAGCCCGGCGGCCTTGGCCTCGATGTCGCTGAACAGCGCGACGTCGACGAGCGCCGAGGCCTTGGCGCGGTCGAGCTTGCGACCCTCGGCGATGGCGTCGACCAGCCGGCCGTAGCTGCCGTCGAGGATGGCGTCGTAGGTCTCGAGCATCGCCGGCGAGGGCGACGTGCGCGTGAGCGGCTCGGCGGCGCCCTTGAACGCGCCGACGTGCAGGAAGTCGGCCTCGACGCCCAGCTTGTCGAGCAGGCCCTTCAGGTAGAGCGGCTGCAGCGCCGGGCCGGTGATCGCGACCTGGCCGGTGGGCGTGAGCGTGAGCGTCTCGCACGCCGTCAGCACGTAGTAGCCGGCGTCAGAGGTCGCGTCGGTGTAGCAGTGGACCGGCTTGCCCGAGGCGCGCACCGAGGCGAGCGTCGCGCGCAGCTCCTCGGCCTGCGCCATCTGCATGCCGAGATCGCCGACGCGCAGGAGGACCGAGACCACGTTCTTGTCGGCAGCCAGCTCGTGCAGCCGGATCGTGATCGAGCGCAGCTTCACGCCCGAGACGCCGCCGAACCAGGAGAAGCTCTCGAGCTCGGCGATGCCGCCCTTGAGCTCGAGGATGGCGTGGTGCGGCGAGCTCGCCGACGCGCCCTTCGACTGCTTGGGCTCGTCGTAGTAGCCGGGCTCGCCGAGACGACCGAGCGCGCCCATGAGGCCGGCGGTGGCCATGGCGCCGCCGAGCGGCTCGTCCGGCGCGCTCCGCGGCGCGTCCGCGGGCTCTTGCTGGTCGCCCTTGCCCGCTCCCTGCTTCTGATCGTCGGCGCGATCACGCACGCCGCCGCAGCCGGCCGCGGCGAGCAGCACGGCGCCGAGCGCCGCACCCGCGACGAGACGCGCCGAGCGCGTCACTATTTGTCGCCCTTGAACAGGCCGACCACGCTCGACAAGAAGCCGGGCTCCTTGCCGGCGAGCTGCTCGAGCTCGCCCTGGTCGAGCCAGGTGCCGTTGCAGGCGAAGCACTTGTCGATGTCGAGGCCCTTGAAGGTGATGGTCTCGAGCTTGTGACCGCACTTGGGGCAGTGCATGAAGTGCAGCTCCTTCTGCGCCTTCAGGTCGGCCGCCTGCGTCTCGCGCTGCTTCTCGAGCGCGAGCTTGCGACGCGCCTCGGCGTCCTGGCGCGCGAAGTATTCTTCCTCGGACTCGCTGGGCTTCTTGCTCATGGCAGTTCCTCTGCGTGGGTTGGACGGTGCGGTTGAACGTTCTGCGGCGCTACGGCGTAGTGGCGCCCCCGGCGGGTGGCTCCGCCGGCTTGTCGGGCAGCTTGTCGGTCGGCGGCACGTCGGCGGGCGTGTCCGGCGGCTTCTCGGGCGGCTTCTCGGCGGGTTTGTCTGGCGGCGTCTCGGGCGGCTTCTCGGGCGGCGTCTCGGCGGGCGCGAGCAGCGCGATCTGCCGGCGCGCCATCGCCGCCTTGGGTCCGTTCGGGTTGGTCTCGACGTAGCGGCGGTAGAACTCGACCGCCTGCGGGCTCTGGCCCTGGAAGCGGTAGGCCTCGGCGAGCCCGATGATCGCGTCGCCGTAGCGCGGCGAGATGCCGAGCGCGGCGCGGAAGCTGGCCTGGGCGCGCGCGTACTCCTTGCGATCGAGGTGGCAGTAGCCGAGGCCGGTGAGCGCCTCGACACCGCCCGGGCGCACGTCGAGCGCGCGCTCGAAGAGCTTCATGGCGCCGGCGCAGTCGCCGTTCTCGGCGCGGGTGTTACCCTTGGCCACCAGCGCGTCGTAGCCGCCCGCGGGCTCGGCGTCGGGATCGGGCGGACCGCCGCCGCCGGGCTTCTTGACGACGACCGCGCCACCGCCACCTTCGACCCCCGCGTCGGGCGCACCGCCCGCGGCGACCTCGCCCGCGCCGACGCCCGACGCGGCGGCGATGCGACCGGCGAGCGCGTTGGCGCGCACGTGATCGGGGCTGGCGGCGAGCATCGTGGCCACTTCCTGGCGCGCCACGTCGTAGCGCTTGTCGGCGAGCGCGAGCAGCGCCAGCCGGTAGCGCGCGCGCAGGTGCTCGCGGCCCTTCTTGGCGCGGAAGTCGGCGGCCGCGACCTCGAGGAGGTTGCGCGCGTCGGCGGGCTGGCCGGCCGACCAGCGCTGCATGCCCTTCAGGTAGTTCGCCTCGGGGTGACCGAGCGCGCCCGCGAGCAGCTTGTCGACCTCGGCGGTCTTGGCTTTCTGCAGGCGGCGCACGTCGGCCGCCGCGATGGCGACGGCCATGGTGGCGTCGGGCGCGGTCGGCGCGCGCGCCGCGGCGTCCTTGGCGTACTTGGCGGCGCGCTCGAGCCGGCGCCGGCTCTCGGCGAGCTGCTGCTCGGCGTGGCGCGGATCGGCGGCGCGGGCCGCGTCGGCGTCGTCGGCGAGCGCCTGCGCCCACGCCGAGTTCACCAGCGCGAGGCCGGCGAGCGCCTCGGCGTCGCGATCGGGCTCGGGGCCGCGCGCCTTCTCGAACGCCTTCTCGGCGGCCTCGAAGGCGGCGTCGCCGTCATCGTAGAAGTGGCGCCAGCCCTCGGCGAGCAGCTGGGCGGCGTCGGGCGCGAGGGGCTGGGCGTCCACGAGCGGCGCGCTCACCGGACCGCTGGCATCGGCGGCGAGCTCGACCACCGCGGCGTCGACGGCCACCGCGGCCAGCTCGTTCGCGGGCTTCTTCATCACGAGGAAGTACACGGCCGCGGCGCCACCGAGCAACATCACGAACATGGCGGCGAGCAGCCAGGGCAGGCGCGAGGCCGGCTCGGGGATGAGATCGTCGTCGGCGTCGAAGGCCTCGAAGGTCTGCGGCTGCTGCTGCGGCTGCTGCGGCGGCGGCGGGGCCTGCGGCGCCATCGGCCGGCGCGCCTCACCGGGTTCGTCGGCCGCGCCGTCCTCGGCGAGCTTGGCGCTGGTGCGGCGCACGGCGTCGGCACTGCCGGCCCAGCTCGGCTCGAGCACGGGCGCGCCCCGGAGCCCACCGGTGGGCCCGGACGGATCGTTCGACGCCCCGTGCGCGCGCCCGCTCGACACATTCGGGCCGCTCGGGCCGATCGCCGCCTGCAGCTGGTGCGGCAAGGGCGGCGGCGCGCCGGCCGGGATGGGCGGCGGCGTGAGGTGCGACGGCGGGCGCGGCGGCTGCCCGGGCAGCGGCGTGGCGCCCGGGTTCAGCCGCTGGTCGTGGCCCTGTAGCGTGGTCAGCGGCGAGCGCGGCGGCGACGCCATGGGCGGCGGCAACGTGCTGGACGGCGCGCGCGACGGCGGCGCCACCGAGACCTGGTCGGTGAGCATCTTGGGCTGCATCGCGCCGGGCGCGCCATCGGTGCGAATGACGTTCGCGTTGGCCGTCGCCGGCGCGGTGCCGGGCGGCACGAACGGCTGGGTGTTGCGGCGCGGCGACTGCCGCTCCGCCGCGGCCCGGGCGTTGGCGTCGGCGAGCTCGACGACGTGGAAGAACGAGGTCAGCTCGGCGATCTCGCCCAGCTTTCGCCACGAGTCGCCGGAGCGCGAGATCTCGCACTGCCGCGACACCTTGCGCTCGACGATCCACTGCTGCAGCGTGGTCAGCTCGCGGAAGCGTTGGATCTGCCCGTCGGGGTTGCGCACCATCCAGCCGCCCGGCACCGGCGTGTTGCCGTCGGCGACTCCGCCTCCGGGCGCCGGGATCGTCTGCGTGAACGGGCGCGGCCGCGACGCCGGCATGCCCTTCTGGGTGCCGTCAGCGGGCGGCGCGGGCGCCAGCCCCACGCCGGTGGCGGGCCCTACGGTGGGCGGCGAGCCCGCCTTGCGACGCACCTTGAACAGGTTGCCGCACGACGTGCACTTGACGGTGACGCCGACCTCGGTGACCTTGGCCTCGTCCAGCTCGTATTCGGTTCCGCACTTCTCACAGCGGACGTCCATCCAGGTCCCGCTTCCCGCTAGATATTGAATCGTCAATTGAATCGTTAACTTGAACTCTTGATAGCACGCGGGTGGATGGCTGTCACTCCGCCGCATGCCTCAGGAGCGCAGCGCGCGCGTGATACCATCGGCGCATGGCCGAGACCGTGAACGCCGGGCCGACACACGCCAAGGAGGACGATTCGCAGCGATCCGACCCGCGTGTCGCCGTCGATGCCTTCGTCAAGATCGCCGGGCAGGACCGCGAGTACGTCTTCCGCACCCGCGACCTCTCCAAGGGCGGGCTCTTCCTGTACACGAAGGTCGGCCACGTCTATCCCTTCAAGGTCGGCTCCACCCTCTCGCTCGAGCTCTACGACTACGACCGCTTCGTGTCGTGCAAGGTCGTGGTCGTGCGCGTCGTGCAGAGCGGCTCGCCCGAGGCGGACAAGTACCCGGTCGGCTTCGGCGTGCGCGTGGTCGAGATCGACGAGACCAACCGCGCCAGCATGCACAGCATGATCGACCGCGTGCGCAAGGAAGGCGCGGCCTACTAGCCGACGGGCGCCGGCGCGCCCAGTGCGACGCGATCGCACGGGCCGGGAGCCGGGGCGCGGGCGCCGATGCCGATCATGCGGGGTCG
Organism: Haliangiales bacterium; assembly: GCA_046595695.1. Classification (GTDB taxonomy): domain Bacteria; phylum Myxococcota_A; class Polyangia; order Haliangiales; family SHYZ01; genus JBKJOI01. Next base: position 12,053 of record JBKJOI010000171.1, read on the forward strand.
AGGTCGCCGACGAGCGCGTGCAGCGCGACGAGACGAAACGGCTTGTGCAACAGGGTGGCGCCCAGGCGCAGCGCCTCGGCGTGCGCGGCTGCGTCGCTGAACGCGCTCATGAGCACGACCGGCGTCGACCAGTTGTGCTCGCGCAGCTCGGCGAGCGCGAGCAGCCCGCTGCGCCCCGGCATGCGGATATCGGCGACCACGAGGTCGACCGCCGATCGGTGCGGTGGGGCCAGCAGCTGCGATTCCAGCAGCGCGCCGAGCTGCAGCCCGTCGCGCGCCTCGATCACGTCGTAGCCCCAGCTGCGGAAGGCGGCCGCCAGCAGCAAGCGGAAGTCGTAGTCGTCCTCGGCCAGCAGGACGCAGCGCGGCTGCCTGGTCGCGCGTGGCCCCTGCGGGGAGGCATCGGCGGCAGCTGGAATGGGTTCCATTGGGCTCCTCCTCGGATCAAGCCCATATCGAGCAAGAAGCGTACCGCGCGCGGTTCGCGAGCCTAATACAGCTGCGGCGGACGCGCCGGCGGCGCCATGCCTCGCACGGCGACGATCTCCACGCCGACCACCCGGAACCCGAGCCCGATGGCCGCGAGCATGGCCGTTGGCGCTGCTGTCGAGAGCAGCGCTGCCGCCGGACCCGCGTGCTCGGCCAGCGCGCGCGCCATGAGCACGCCCAGATCCGCGACGTCGAGCGCCAGCGCCGGGCCCAGCAGCCCCGCGCGCGCCGAGAGAAAGCCCACCACGGTGCCACGCCGGCGCGCGCACAGCGTCACGACGCGAGCCAGCTCGTCCCCGCGATCGAGCCCGGTCAGGCGCCGGTCCAGCTCGACCATGCCCTCGAGATCGGCGGGCCGCGGCGGCGCGATCTCGAGGCCACGAGCGCCCTCCACGCGCGGCGCCGGCAAGGGCCCGCGTAACAACCGGGCCGCGGTGTCGACGACGCCGAAGCTGCGCGACGAGAACAGCGCGAAGGCACGCGCATCGCCCGCGTCGAAGGTGGCGCGCACGCTGGCCGTGCCCCAGCCCTCGGCGCGGCTGCACAGCTCGTCCAACAGCGCGCCGCCCGCGCCCCGGCCCCAGGCCGCGCTCGCGATCGGACCGATGATGCCGGTGTCGGCCTGGCGGCGCACGACGCCGACCGCGGCCAGGCCGCCGTCGTCGCCGAGGGCGCACAGGACGCCCTCGCGCTCCTCGCGCAGGTGGTCCTCGAGCGACTGCGCGGCCTCGGCCGCCGAGCCGAAGCGCGACGGCAGCCCACGCTCGGAGGCGGTGCGCGCGTGCGCCTCGTGCAGCACCTTCGCGGCCGCGGGCACCTCGCGCGGCGTGAGCGCGCGCACGATCGGGCGCGCCATCAGTTGCCCGTGCCCGTCCCGGTGCGACGCGCCGCCGGACGCGCCGACTCGAGCCCGGCGCGGCCCCGGCCGCGGCGCACGGCGACCAGCTCGGCGGCGACCGCGATCGCGACCTCGGCCGGCGTGGTCGCGCCCACGTCGACGCCCGCGGGCGCGGAGACCGCGTCGAGCCGGCCGGGCGGCAGGGTCTCGCGCGCGAGGCGCATGAACGCCTGCTGGCCCTCGGCAAAGGGTGCGGCGTAACCCAGGTAGGCGGGCGCGGGCTCGCGCCGGGCCGCGGCGATGAGCAGCTCCTGGCCGCGCCGTACGTCCTCCTCGGCGACGACCACATGATCGGCGGCGCGCAGGTCGTCGGGCACACCGTCGGTCAGGCGAATCTCGGCGTAGCCCAGCGAGCCGCCCAGCTCGCACAGGCGCTCCGCGGTGACGCCCCGACCGATGATGAACAGACGCGAAGACATCCTTCTGGTCAGGCTAGCGCCCCGGTCACGCCTTGTACAGCGCGACCATCCACACCAGCAGCCCGACCCCGATGAGCACGCCCGCGACCGCCGCCTGCCGCCGGTCCAGGCGATCGTCCGCCGTGACCCCGCGCCAGGCGAACCAGAAGCCGCCGCCGACCCAGGTGAAGAAGCCGAGGATGGCCAGGATCGAGAAGCCGACGCTGGGCGCCTCGTCGCGCGTCAAGAGCGCCAGGTGCCAGGCCTGGCGGCCGGCCGCGTCCTTGCCCGGGTCGAGCGCGGGATCCTCGAGCGCGGCCATGAGCGCCGCGATGCGCTGGTTCGCCGCGGCCAGCTCGGGCCGGTAGGGCGTGTAGAACGAGCGCGTCGCCAGCGCCGACGAGCGCACCGCGCGCCAGGCCATGAGCGCCAGCTCGCGCTCGCCTGCAGCCTCGGCCGCCCGCGCCAGCGCCGCGAGCCGCGCGTACGCGCTGGCCACGTGCGGCGCGCCCGGCGCGTACCAGCGCGCCGCGCGCCGCCAGCGCGTGATCGCCAGCTCCTCGTGCTCGTGCGCCGCGCCCGCGTCACCCGCGGCGCGCGCCACCTCGGCGCTCCGGTGCGCGCGGTCGCCCTCGGCGAGCGCCGCGCGCCCGTCCCAGAACACCCGCGACAGCACCGCGCCGGCGCACACCAGCACCACCAGCGCGACGGCCAGGATGCGCCGCCGCCGGGTCACACGAAGTCCCGGCGCCGGAAGATCAGCGCGGCGAGCACCAGCAGCGCGGCGATCCACGCGATCGCGTACAGCCCGCCCTGGCCGACGTAGCCCCAGGTCACGAACGAGCCGTGCACCGTGGTGTGCACGCCGTCGAGGTCGCTGCCCGAGACCGAGAACAGGTGCAGGTCGGGAAGCACGTGCAGCGCCACCCAGGCGAGGCCGCGGAAGATCGGCTGCGTCGCGCGCTCGGCCGCGTAGCTTATCTCGGTGGTCCACCGGCCCAGCAGCCAGATGACGATGGTGAAGATGCCCGACAAGAACGGCGTCGAGAACGACGAGAAGAACACCGCGATCGCCGCGACCACCAGCACCTCGCCGTAGGCGAGCAGGACCGCCTTCACGATCGCCTGGGTGACGCCGGCGCCCTGCACGCCCAGCTGCACCACCAGCACCGCCGAGAACAGCGCGGTCATGATCGAGAGCGTGAAGACCATGCCCAGGTACTTGCCGAGCACGAACTCGTGGCGCTCGATCGGCTTGGCCAGGATGGTGTGGATGGTCTTCTTCTGGATCTCGGCGTAGAGCATCGAGACGCCCAGGTAGACCGCGGTCACCATGCCGAAGAACGACACGCCGGCGACGGTCATGTCGCGCGCCACGCGCGCCTCCTCGTGGAGCGACATGCTGCCGATGGCGACCGCGAACAGGCACGACAGCGCGGCCATGACCGCGATGCCGTAGAGGATCTTGTTGCGGATCGCCTCGCGGAAGCTGTTCACCGCGATGGCCCAGACCCGGCCCCACACCGCGGCCACGCCCGCCCCGGCGCCCACACCGCTCACGCGCGCGCCTCCTCACGCTTGGTCACGCGCACGTACAGGTCCTCGAGCGACTCCTTGCGCGGCGACACCTGGCGGATGCGCACGCCCTCGAGGGACTTCAGCCAGGCGTCGACGTCGACCTCGGGCGGCAGCACGATGGCGACCTCGCGGCCGACCCGGCGCGCCTTGCCGCCCGCGGGCACCAGCGCGTCGTGGTCGCGGTCCTCGGGCACCTCGAGCACCACGTCGGTGCCCAGGACCTTCGCCGCGAGCAAGAGGCCGACCGGGCCGACGTCGTGGACCTTGCCCAGCGAGATGATGGCGACGCGATCGCAGATCGCCTCGACGTCGGGCAGGATGTGCGTCGAGAAGAAGACGGTCTTGCCGGCGGCGGCGAGCTCCTGGATGAGGTCGCGCACCTCCTTGCGGCCGATCGGGTCGAGGCCGCTCATCGGCTCGTCGAGCACGATGACCTCGGGGTCGTTCATGAGCGCCTGCGCGAGCCCGGCCCGCTGCAGCATGCCCTTCGAGTACTTGCGCATGGGGCGGTCGGCCGCGGCACCGAGGCCCACGCGAGCGAGCAGCTCGTCGGCGCGGCGCTGGCGCAGCGCGGCGG
>JBKJOI010000638.1:0-10825 GCA_046595695.1 Haliangiales bacterium
CACGACCGTGACGCGGCGGCCGCCGGGTCGCCGCCAGACGAACACGCGCGCGTGATCCCTGGACTCGGCGAGCCGGAACTGGTTCGCGACGTCCCGGATCTCGTCGACGCTCCAGTAGAAGAGATCCTCGAGCGGGATCGAGTCGAGGATCGCCACGCTCTTGGTGTAGGCGTAGCTGCCGGGCGGGTCCTCGAGGCGCGCCATCACCTCCTTGATCCGCCGGCCCACGACCGGCACGCGCCGGTTCGCTTGCTTGAGCGACTTGGTCGACATCAGGCCGATGAACACGTGCTCGCCGATGACCTTGCCGTGGGCGTCGAGCTGGGCGATCCCGAAGTACCGGACCTGCGCGACCGAGCGCACGACCGTGATGTAGTCGGTGCGGTAGTACGAGTAGATCTCGGTGCGGCCGCGGCGGGTCTTCACGATCTCGCCGATGAGCTCCTCGAGTTCCTCGTGCTCCGGGGCGGCGAACAACCCGAGCCCACGCTCGGGCGCCTGGCCGCTGCCATCGGGGAACCAGGCGTAGCCGAGCAGGATGAAGTTGTCGTCCTTGAGCCAGTCGATCAGCTCGATCGCTTCCGCGGCCTCGGCCTCGCGCGGGGGCCGCGGCGTCTCGGACGGCGCGCGCGGGAAGTTGTCCAGGGGCGGCGGCTGCGAGTCACGCGGGCTGCGGCGCGCTGGATCCTGACCGCACCGCGTGCACAGGAACCGGCGCGTCTCGTCGAGCCGGGCCATCATCTCGCCGCGATCGCGGTTGACGAGCAGAGTGAGCTCGAGGCGACGCTCGAGATCGAGCCGCAGCGCTTCGCGCTGCTCGGCAGGGATCGTGGAGACCTGGAGGTAGACCTGCGAATACTTGGCCCCGTGCGCCGGGTCGATGCCGGTGATCTGGCCGCGCTCGTGGACGACGCCATGGATCGGATGCAGGACGAACTGGAGCTGGAGGTGCTGCTGGCGCAGGAACGCCTTGATGGTCCGGATCACGAACGCGCAGTCGGGCAGCCGCGTCTCGATCACCGTCGCGGGCGCCTCGTCGCTCGTCAGCACGGTCCCGGGATCGCGGATCGCCACCTTGACGGTGCGGCCGAAGTCCTCGGCGAGGAACGCGAACCGCTCCATGACGAAGGCCAGGAGCATCCGCGGCTCGACCTCCTTCATCACCTCGGGCGGAATCGCTCGACAGTAGGTGCGGATGTAGGCTTCGACCCGCTCACGGTGGGTCTCTTCGATGGCTTGATGCGCCAGCGAGAGGACCTGCTGCACGATTTCGGATTGCATGGCGTGCCCAGGATATCATTCGGCCGCACGCCGCGGCGTGCGTCAGCGGGCGCTGCGCATCTCCTGGCGCGCCTTCACGAGCTCGGTCCACTCGCTCTCGAGGTGCTGGGCATCCATGCCGAGCTGCTCCGCGGATGGATCGGTGGCGAGCTGCTCGCAGCAGGCGCGGGCCTCGCCGCCCTGGTAGCTGCGCAGGACGTACTCGATCCGGTCGGCCAGGCGCACGAACGCGACCAGCTCCGCGACGATCGGCCCCGCGGCGCGCGCGCGCATGGGCTGATGGTGGATCGCCACCGTCGTGGTGATGGGATCGCCGAAGCCCCACTCGCCCAGCACGAACGCGCCGAGCAACGCGTGGTCGTAGCCCAGCGCCTCGCGCTCGACGACGTGCGCGGCATCGGGGGCGTCCAGCACGCCCTCGTGCTCACCGACGTAGGGTGGTGCCTCCGTCTGCAGGATCATCTGCTTGCCGATATCGTGCATGAGGCCGCACAGAAACGCGTCGGTTGCGTTCGGCCGACCGCGTGCCAGCGTGCGCGCGAGCGCGCCCGTGGCCGCGGCGTGGTCGCGCACCTTGGCGCCCAGCCCGGTCTCGTCGCCGAACAGCTCCATGCAGGCCACCGAAGCGATCACCGCCTGGATCTCGCGGCTGCCCAGGCGGTTGATGACGTCGCCGATATGCGCGAGCGGCGCCTTGGGACGAAAGGCGGCGCTCCGCGCGGTGCGGAAGACCTTGGCCGCGATGTTCTGGTCACGCTCGATCAGCTGGCGTACGGCCCGCACCTCGAAGTCAGGGTTCGCGAGCAGCGCGAGCGCCCGCGCCGCGAACACCGGAAACGGCTTGAGCCCGGTGGTGAGCACCATCGCCGCGGCCACGCTCTCGCCGGCCTGTCGACGGGCCCGATCGCTGTCGTCCTCGCCGAACCACAGCTCCTCGAGCATGCTCTCGGCCACCTTCGGCGGACGGCGCCTTCGCGGGGGCGGCGGGGGCGGCTTCTTGCGCGGCTGCATCGTAGAGCGCAGACGACCGGAATCTTGAAACCTTGAGCGGCGGGACGGGTGCGACGCTCGCGGCGGTGCTCGAGCAGGACCCTCGGTTCTCTCTGGAGCGCGCGGCGCGCATGGCTCGTAGCCTGTGCCTGGCGCTGGACGTCGCGCATCGGGCCGGCATCGTCCATCGCGATCTCAAGCCGGCGAACCTGATCCTGTGCGGCGCCGGTGCTCCCGGGGAGGTCGTGAAGATCGTCGACTTCGGCATCGCCAAGCTGGCCGCGGCGCAGACCGACGACGAGGTCGGTGCGCGCGATCAGCTGATCGGCACACCGGCGTACATGGCTCCCGAACAGGTGCGCGGCGACCCCGCCACCGACGGTCGCGCCGACCTCTACGCGGTCGGCGTCACGCGCTGCACGCCGGCAATCAGACCCGAGCGGCCGCCGCCCTGGGCATCTCGCGCCGCACGTTCTGCGAGCGGATCAAGCTCTACGGCATTCCGCGACCGCGAACCTGACGGCGACGCAGCGCGGCCGAGATCGACTCGAACGATCAGGAGTAGGTGAGCAGCAAGATGAAGCTGAAGGTGAGCAGGACGGAGGCGCCGGCCGCGGCCCAGAAGACCAGGCCGAGCACGTCGGCGAGCCGCGCCATTCCATGCATGAGGTGCGCGAGGTCGTCGCCTTCGGTGCGGATCAGCGCCGTGAACGCCGCCGTGGCGCGGATGAGGAGCACGCCGATGAGGACGCCGATCACCGAGATCAGCAGCCAGACCGCGTAGTCGACGTAGACGATCACGGGGGAGGCGGTCTTCCCGAGCGAGAGCCCGAAGTAGTCGATGAAATGGTAGGCGAGGAGAACGAGGCTGGCGATGATCACGACGAGCCCGGAGCGCGACAGGTTGCGGACCAGGCGCTCGAAGGTCTTGTTCTCTTCGGCGGAGAATTCGTAGCCTGCGCCGGACGTTCCAAGGGTGGGCATGCGGCACCATAGCCAGCCGAGGTGCCATCGTCAAAGCCGTGCTCCCAGAGCAGCTGCCCGCTAGCCGCAATGCCGATCAGATAAGCCGTAACCGATCGACATCGTTTCAATAGGCAAAGCCAAGGCCAGGACCGATGCTCTTCGAGCGCCACGGCGAGAAACATGGCTCGCAGCCTGTCCTCACGCCAGAAGTGACTCGCCGGCGAGCGGCTCAGCGAAGCGTGAGCACGAAACGATCGTTGGACGACGCGAAGTCCGCGCCGAGGCGCAGCGCCCAGGCCGCCTCGACCAGGCAGTCGGCCATGCCCGTCGGGTCCCCCTTCGGGACCGCGACGTCCACGATCTCGTCGAGGGTCGTCTCGACATCGAGCGTGACCGACCAGCCGGCCGGCGGATGCTGAGCCTCCCTGCAGCGCGCCAGCGCAGGTGCGAGCAACGCCGCCAGGTCGGGCGCGGCGTGGCCCATCATGCCGCCCGTACCGCTGCCGACTCCGTAGTGGCCTGTCCGTATCCGCCCGCCTTGCGGCAAGCCGATCGTCGACGGCCGCGTTCCGGGCTCGATCGCGAGCAGCGAGGTGACCGGCGAGACCGCGTGGGCCAGCAGCGCGACGATCATCTGCTCGGCCTCGGAGAGAGCGCCGTAGCGGTCCTCGGAGAAGATCCAGCCCGCGGCGGCGCGACTGAAATTCTCGTCGACGGTGACCTCGCGCCGGATCGGGTCACCCCAGATCATGCCGGTCAGGGTCACGTGCCCGGGCACCGCCTCGGACTCCACGACCCAGCGCGCGCCCGAGCCCTCGAACAAGGTGTCGCGGTCGCCGACGTCGCCCAGACCCTTACCGGTGATCGCGAGGTGGTCGATGCGTAGGGGGCGAACGAGGCCGAGCACCCGCTCCACCAGCGCCTTGTGGACCTGGCTACCCGCGATGACCCGGGCGAAGATCCCATGGTGCGCCGCCGCCACGGGTGCGAGGTCCGCCGCATCGTTGCGCACGAGGTCGTCGGCGCCGGTCTCGTCGACATCGGGCTCGACGACGTGCACGATCGCGTCCTCGGGCAGCTTCGCCAGCGCGTCCAGCACCAGGGACGGCGAGAGCGTCGAGCGCAGCAGCTCGTCGGTCAGGAGCACGACCCGCAGCGCGCCGGTCTGGCCCGCCAGGGCCTCGACGGCGAGCGCCGCGCCCAGCTCGAGCGCGCTGCCGTTGCCGGGCGCGAGCAGCCCCTTCACGTGCGCCGCCTTCAGCCGCTTGGGCACCTCGGTGGCCGGCACGAGCTTCCCGAAGAGCCGCGCGGCGTGGCGGCGGTAGATCACGATCTCGACACGGGCGTCGGGGACGTGCGCGAGGTACGCACGCACGATCGCCAGCTGCGCCGCGATGCCCTCCGCGCCCAGGGAGTGCGACGCGTCGAGAACGAAGACGACCTTGGCCTGCCTGGGCAGGGGCGCCAGCTCGGGCGCGACGTCCAGCTCGAGGCGCAAGAACGCGTGCGCGGCCGACGCCACGACCTTGCCCAGGCGCAGCGCGACCACGTCGATCGGCGGGGGCGGGAGCTCGATGGCCGCGAGGCCGGCCTCGCTGTCGCTCTCGGGCGCGTCGGGGATGAAGAGCGGCAGGTCCTTCGCGGCGAAGCGCTGTGCGGCCTTGGTCGGTCCGAGCTGCAGCGACCAGGCGTCGAGCGAGCCGACGTCCAGCGCAGCGTGATCCGAGACGACCAGGCGCCACTTGCCAGCGCCCGCCTCGCCCGCGGGCAGCTTGACCTCGAAGCGGCCGTTCACATCGTTCGTGCCGCCACCCTCCCCGGCATGAACCGCGACGCGCTTGCCGCGCGGCGTGATGAGATCGACGCGCAGGTCGCTGCGGTAGGTGTGCGCGATCGCGAGCTCGACGGTCGCCTCGGCGAAGACCCGCGAGGTGGCCTCCGAGGCGGGCACGGTCACGCGACTGATCACGTAGCCCGAGGTGGCGAGGTTACCCACGGCGTCGAGCCAGCGCGGCCGCGGCGGCAGCACGAGACGCACCGGCGCACCGACCTGGGTCGCCTTCCCGTCGATGACGACCTTCATGTGGGCGTCGCCCCACGCCGGGCGCACCGTCACCACCGGCGCGACGAGCGGACGCGCGTCCTCGGCGCTGGGCTCGGCTCGCTGCAGGCCGGCGCGCGGGTACGAGAGCCAGACACGGCCGCGCTGGTAGCGTGTCGGCACGGTGAGCGTGTACTCCACCGTCGCCGACCGCCCCGGCAGAACCGGGAAGATCTGCAGGTAGAGCTTGTCGGCCCACAGCCATTGCAGGAGTGCGGGATCCTTGGGTGCGTACGGGCCGTGGCCGGTGAGCTCCTGGTAGAGCGCCGCGGCCCGACCGCGCTCCAGGAGGTCGGCCTCGTACCACTGCTCGTTCGCCTTGATGCGCAGGCCTGTCGCCACCGCGCCGAACGGCAGGTCGATGGCGAGGCCCGCCTCGTCGGCGGTCCGGCCGGGGTTGGAGAAGACCCGCTGTACCTTGTAGGTGGCGACGCCCGCGACCACGGTGACGTCGACGGTGTGCGAGACCTCGCGCAGGGGCTGAGCGAGCGTGCTGCGCAGCTCGTCGGCGCGTGACGGCGAGGAGAACAGCAGCACGGTCAGCGCGAGCGGCACGAAGCGCATGCTGGGTAGGACAGCAGCCGGCCCCAACGGTTCCCGACGAAGATCGCGGACCCACTCAACCGACGCACCTGGACGAAAAGGGTGCAACGATGACTCGTTGAATGCCCGGGCCGGTGTGGACCTGTGGCCTGGCGTGGGCTCTGTTGCGCACGGGAGTGCGCACCGGCTGATCCCAGCTCGGCGCGTGTACTATGCGGCGACCATGACGACGGAGCCCACGGGTCAGTCCTCCATGCCCGGGGCCGAGCTCCGACCGCGCCTCGATCTGCCCCTGGCTGGACCGTCCACGGGAGCCCGGATCTTCGATGGATTCCTCGCGGCGTGCCGCGCGCGACCGCAGGCGACCGCGATCGTCCACCCGCGCGGCGTCTGGACCTACGCGCAGCTCGAGCGCGCCAGTCGAGCGCTGGCCGTGCAGCTCCTGGCCCTGCCCGCGGACGACGACGTGGTCGCGCTGTACTCGCGGCGATCCGGCGAGCTCGTGGTCGGCATGCTGGCGTGCCTGCGCGCCGGCCTCACGTTCGCGGTGCTCGACGCGGCGTATCCGGGCGTGCGGCTCGAGCAGCTCCTTCAGGTCGCGCGCCCGGGCCGCTTCGTGGTGATCGGGGCCACGGAAAACGACGAGCCCGTGCTGGCGCAGCTGAGCCTGCCGCGCGCGCTCCTCCGGCTCGACGCGGCGGCGATGGACGGCCTGCTGCGCGGCGAAGCGCCCGAGGACAGCCGCCTGGACAGCGTGAAGGCCAGCGCGATCGGCTACCTCCTTTTCACGTCGGGCACGACCGGCGTGCCCAGGTGCATCGAGACCTCGCACGCGCCGCTCGTGCACTTCATCGCCTGGTACGCGAAGGCGTTCGCGGTCGACGAGCGCTGTCGCTTCTCGATGCTCTCGGGGCTGGGTCACGACCCCGTCCTGCGCGATGTCTTCGTCCCGCTGTCCACGGGTGCCGAGCTGCACATCCCCGCGCAGGCGTTGGTGCTCGATCCCGAGAAGCTGTACGCCTGGCTGGCCGAGGGGCGCGTGACGCACGCGCACGCGACGCCGCAGCTCTGCCGGATCGTGTGCGCAGGCCGCCGTGATCGGCAGCCGCTCGCGGCGGTGCGGTTCGTGTTCTCCGGCGGCGACATGCTGCGCAGCAAGCAGGCGAAGGACCTTCTCGCGGCGGCGCCCGGTGCGCGCGTGGTCAACTTCTACGGCTCCACCGAGACGCCGCAGGCCATGGGTCATCACGTCTTCGACCCGCGCGTCGACGGCGGCGCCGACGTGGTCCCGGTGGGACGCGGCATCGACGACGTGCAGCTGCTCGTGCTCGACGACGAGCTTGCGCTCGCGGCCATCGGCGCGCGTGGACAGATCGCGATCCGGACCCGGTTCCTCTCCGCGGGCTACCGCGGTGATGCCGGCCTCACGAGCAAGAAGTTCCGCGCCAATCCGTGCGCGCAGGATGCCTCCGACCAGCTGTACCTTACCGGCGACCTCGGTCACTTCCGCCCCGACGGCGTGGTCGTGATCGAGGGACGCCTGGACGATCAGGTCAAGATCCGCGGCTTCCGCGTCGAGCTCGGTGACGTGGTCCGGCAGCTGGAACGCATCGCCGCCGTCAAGGAGGCGGTGGTCCTGCCCGGGCGAACGCCAGACGGGGAGAGCCACCTGGTCGCCTACCTGGTCGCACGGCCGGACGGGGCCAGCGGCGCGGCGGCGACCGCCGAGGTGAAGGACGCCATGTCGGCGTCGTCGCCGGCGTACATGGTCCCTGCCCGCTTCGTCTGGTTGCCGAGCTTTCCCCTGCTGCCCAACGGGAAGATCGACCGCGCCCGGCTGGCGGAGCTCGAGGCCCTCGAGCTCGAGGCAAGCGCCGGCGCCGGGCAGCCGCTCGATGCGGTCGAGGCCGCGATCGTGGCGCAGTGGAAGCGGCTGCTCGCGCGTCCGATCGACGCTGACAGCAGCTTCGTCGACCTCGGAGGCGACTCGCTCTCGTTCATCGAGGCGGCCATGCAGCTCGAGGTGCTGCTCGGCTGGCTGCCGGTCGGATGGGAGAGGCTCTCCATCCGCGAGCTCGCGCGCGAGCAGCGAGCCCAGCGGAGCAAGTGGACGCGCACCGATTCATCGGTGTTCCTGCGCGCCGTCTCGATCATTGCCGTCGTCATGGGGCACTTCGATCTGCCCGACCTGACCGGCTCGGTGCGCGCGCTCTTCGTCGTGTCGGGCATGAGCTTTGGCAGGTACCTGGTACCCCAGGTGCTCCGCACCGAGCGCGCCACCCCCGTCGCCCGGCTCGTGCTCAAGATTGCGATCCCGACGGTGCTCTACACCCTTTTGGTCAATATCGTGTTCCGGCGGCCCCCGTTTCCGGGGGTGCTCCTCGTCAACAACCTCGTCACCCGAGACGCCGAGCACGGCAGCATCGGCTTCTGGTTCCTCGACGTGCTCGTGCAGAGCCTCCTCATCCTGGCGCTGCTCCTCTCGGTACCTCGGGTGCGGCGGGCCATCGCGCGGAATCCATTCCGGTTCGCGCTGGGCGCCACGGTCGTGTTCGCCGGGATCGCCCTGGTCGCGCCTCACGTCTGGGACACCTCGGGGATCAGCAATCGCGTCCCGTACTACTACCTGGGCGCGATGTGCCTCGGCTGGGCCCTGGTCCACGCCGATTCGCCGCGACGCAAGCTCATCGTGGCGGCGGCGACGCTGCTGACGTTCGCGGGCCCCGCGTTCTACAGCCAGTACCTGCTCGTATTTCCGTTCGTCGCGACATTTTTCCTGCTCTTCTGTCCGCGGGTTGCACTGCCGCTCCACGTGGGCAGGCTCGTCAACCTGATCGCCGGCGCTTCGCTCTTCATCTACCTGACGGACCATCAGGTCAGGTGGGGCCTCACGAAGGTGGGGCTCGGCGAGCATCCCGTCGTGATGCTGCTCCTCGCGGTCATCGTCGGCGTCGCGGCGTGGAAGCTCTGGGAAATCACGTCGTCCGTCGCGATGCGCTGGCAACGCAAGGCGCACGCATAGGCCAGGAAGGCCCGTGGCTACCGGCGCGCGAGCACCGCGGTGGTCTTGATCCACGCATCGGTCACGGCATGCCGGATGGCCAGGCGCGTGCCGTCGATCCCGGCCACGTCGCCGATCACCACGAGCTGACCGTCGTCCAGGCCGAGGGTGGCCTCGTGGAAGTCGACAAAGCGTCCGACGTGGGCGGAAATGGCCTTGTAGACGCTCTCCTTGGCCGAGAACACGATCGTTTCCCAGGGCACGGCGCTGGCGGCCGCGCGCGCGGCGATCCAGCGGCGCTCGTCGGGCGTGCAGACGATCTCGTCGACGCCCGCCGGCAGCGGCGCGCAGCGCGCGAGATCGAGCCCGAGCCCGGCGGCGTCGCGCGCGTGGGCCACCGCCGCGGCGGCGAAGCTGCCGTCGTGGGTGATGGCGCCGACGATGGCGGGCGGCCACAGCGGCTCGCGGCGTGGTCCGACCAGAACTTCGGGCTCCCCATCCGGCACGAGCACCGCCCGGACCGCCGAGGCCCCGGACGCCCGGGACGCCCCGGACGCCCCGAGCCCCGCGAGCGCCCGGCGCGCGCACAGGCGCCCGAGCGCGAACTCGCGCATGCGCGCCGGGACCGCCGCGGCCACGGAGGCACGCTCGGCGGGCGAGAGCGCGGCGAGCGCGACGTCGGATTCGGCGTCGCCGCGGGCCGAGGCCCAGCTCACAGCATCTGGAAACAAGCCTTCGAAGGTCACGTGATCGCTAGTAATCTATCGTACCGGGGGATTCATGCTCGCACGGCTGTACGAGTCGCAAGCCGATCACACGCCAGACGCTACCGCGGTGGAGTACGAGGGCTCGCAGCTCACTTACCGCGAGCTCGAACAGCGCGCCAACCAGCTCGCTCACCGCCTGCGCCGGCTGGGGGTCGGGGCGGCGGGCGCCGAGACCATCGTCGGTATCGCGGTCGAGCGATCGCTCGATCTCCCGGTCGCCGTGCTCGGCGTGCTCAAGGCCGGCGGCGCGTACCTGCCGCTCGACGCGCAGTACCCGCGCGAGCGCCTGGAGCTGATGCTCGCCGACGCCAAGCCGCCGGTGCTGATCGCCCACGCGGCGCTGGCGGCGCGCCTGCCCACCGGCGGCGCCACCGTGCTGCGCGTCGACGAGGCGGCGACCATCGTGGCGCTGTCCGCCGAATCGACAGATCGTGCGGATCGCCCGCAGGACGCCGCCGGCGAGCGCCTCGCCTACGTGCTGTTCACCTCGGGCTCGACCGGCAAACCCAAGGGCGTCGCGATGCCCGCGGCGCCGCTCGCCAACCTCATGGCCTGGCAGCGCACCGTCTCGCGCGTCGGCGCCGGCGGGCGCACGCTGCAGTTCGCGCCGCTCAGCTTCGACGTGCACTTCCAGGAGCTGTTCGCGACCTGGCAGGCGGGCGGCACGCTGGTGCTGCTCTCCGACGAGGTCCGCCTCGACGCGACGCGCCTCTTGCGTCTGTGCGAGGAGCGCCGCGTCGAGCGCGTGTTCCTGCCCTTCATCGCGCTGCAGCACCTGGCCGAGGCGGCCATGACCGTCGGCCCGATCCCGCGCTCGCTGCGCGAGGTCGTCACCGCTGGTGAGCAGCTCCAGATCACGCGCCACATCCGCGCCCTGTTCGAGGCCCTGCCCGGCTGCGCGCTGCAGAACCACTACGGGCCCACCGAGACCCACGTGGTCACCGCCTGCGAGCTGGCCGGCCCGGCCTCGTCGTGGGAGGCGCTGCCGTCGATCGGCGCGCCGCTGCCCCGGGTGCAGGTGCACCTGCTCGGCGAGGACGGCCAGCGCGTCGCCGTCGGCGAGGAGGGCGAGCTCTACCTGGGCGGAATGTGCCCGGCGCGCGGCTACCTCGAGCGTCCCGAGCTGACCGCCGAGCGCTTCCTGCCCGATCCGTTCGGCCCGCCGGGCGCGCGCAT
>JBKJOI010000825.1:0-12185 GCA_046595695.1 Haliangiales bacterium
TCCTCGTGCTTGCGTTCATGGGCTCGCTGGCAGCCGGCTGCAGCCTGGGGGTGAACCCAGGGCATCGGGTTCTCCGGACCGGCGTCCGGCTGCCCTGGGTTCACCCCCAGGCTGCAGCCGGCTGCCAGCGAGCCCATGAACGCAAGCACGAGGACCAGCCGTCGCTTCGTAGCAACCATGTGACACCTCCTGAGCCAGCCCAAAGCCGGCCCCAAATAGCCAAAACCAGTTAGATAGACTTTGTTCGTACTAAGAACGAAGTAAGTTTCCATCCGGTTTCGAGAGATGTCAATCGGCTGCGTGAGGGAAACGAATCGGCCACAAAACGGCCGTTCTCCCCCGTCCCGACCGTTCTGCGGGCCCCCGCCCGGCCCCTGTCCCGGCTGTTCTGCGGGCCCGCCCGGCCCCCGTCCCGGGCCCGCCCGACCTCAGAATGCGATCGCGGTGCCCACGCTGAAGCTGCGCTCGCCCAGGCCCATGCCCTCGGCGAACACATCGATGCCCGCGGCCAGCCGCAGGACGGCGCCCGCGCCGAAGGCCAGGTGGTACGCGTCGCCACCGATCACCGACTCGCCGGCGAGCGTCCAGAACACCGGGCCGGCGAAGGTGCGACCGGCGACGAAGAGGGTCAGCCGGTCCAGGTAGGTCTTGCCGACCAGGATGCCGAAGCGCAGGTCGACCGCGGTCAACCGGTGCGACTGGCGATCGTCGGAGATCGCGGACGTCGACGACACGCCCAGCGTCCAGGCGAGCTGCACGAACGGCCTGTCGACCTTCTCGTAGAACGCGAGCCACGAGGCCCCGATCGAGAGCGCGCCACCGGTGGCCACGTCCTGCGCCCGCAGCTTGTCGGGCTGGATCTGGCCGTCGAGGATCACGCCGAGGCTGGCCTGGAAGCTCCACGGCGGCGCCTTCTGCCAAGAAAGCGTCGCGAACACCGCGCTCTGGCTCAGATCCACGCGCCGCTGGTCGAAGAGGATGGTGGTCTCCGAGCCGCCGCCCGACAGCGCCAGGCGCCACCTCGGCTCCGGGCTACCGTCGCACTCGTGAGGGAGACCCGTCGGACCGACGGGCGGGGTCAGGCCTCAAGCACGCGCGTCGCCGACGTCCAGGCAGATCGAGCCGACGAGGGTGACGAGACCGGCGGCCAGCGCGACGAGCGACTTCGACTTCATGCGCCGCGAGCTTAGCGCATCAGGGCGCGAGCAGGTCGACGAGCGCCTTCTCGGCCGCGCGCGGCCACGCGCCGGCGAACTGCCACTCGCTGTCGCGTACCGCCGCGCGCGCCCCGATAGTCGCCAGCTCGCCCTTGTGGAAGCTCTCGATCACCGTCGGATGCACGTAGCTCGCGCGGCACACCGCGGGCGTGTGGCCCAGGCGCTGCGCGACCTCGCGGACCACCTGTGCGACCGCACGCTTGCCCGCCGTGGCGCTGGCCGGTGGCTCGTGGCCGGCCAGCCGGGCCAGACAGCACAGGCTCGCCGCCCAGGTGCGGAAATACTTCGCGGTGACCGACGAACCGGCATCACGCAGGTAGTCGTTCACGTCGTGGGAGGTCACGCGGCGGGCACGCCCGTCGCCGTCGATGTAGCGGAACAGCCGGCGCCCCGGTAGCGCGAGGCAGCGGCGCAGCATCCGAGC
This sequence comes from Haliangiales bacterium, assembly GCA_046595695.1. Lineage (GTDB taxonomy): Bacteria > Myxococcota_A > Polyangia > Haliangiales > SHYZ01 > JBKJOI01. The sequence continues at coordinate 1,642 of JBKJOI010000825.1, forward strand.
GAGGCGCGCGTCGTCGACCGTGATGTGGCGCGTCACGCCCGACTTGCCGCGGTAGTGCAGCTCGATGTGCTCGCCCTCGACGTGCACGTGCCGCCGCTCCAGGGTGGTCACGCCGTGGCTGCCGTTCTGGCGCGTGTACTCGTCGTTGCCCACGCGCAGATGGCCCTTCTCGATGAGCGCGACGATGGTCGCGAGCACCCCCGGCTTGGACAGGCCCTCGCCGCGCAGGTCACGCGTCACGCGGCGACGCAGCGCCGGCAGCACCCGGCAGAACTCGCCGAGCTCGGCGAACTTCTGCGCCCCGCGCGCCTCGCTCCAGCGCAGGTGGTAGCGGTACTGTAGCCGGCCGCGCGCGTCGCGCCCGGTGGCCTGCACATGGCCGAGCGAGTCGGCGCAGATCCACACGTCGCGCCACGCGGGCGGCACGGCAAGCCGGCGGATACGCTCGAGGCGCGCCGGATCGACGATGCGGTGCCCGCGCACGGTGTAGTAGGCGAAGCCGCGGCCTACGCGTCGGCGCGTCCAGCCCGGTTCTGCACCGAGGCTCACGTAGCGCAGCTTGGCGACCTTGAGGGGCATGTTGCGCGCAAATGCATCGGGGGTGCCGGAGCGCACCAACGCGGCAGATGGCAGCCAAGTGAGCGAAATCACGATCGAGGCGAAGCTTGCGCGGCGGGGCAAACGCGCACGGCGTGGCGCCCTGCCACAGGGCGTGCGACGCACACGCGCTCAGAGCTCGAAGCTGAACAGCAGCCCGGCGGCGAGGCCCACGCCGATCCCGTCGGCGGCCAGATCGCCGCCCGAGGCCTCGTCGTCCAGCATGACCTCCTTGGCGAGGCCGAGCACGAGCGTGCCGCCGGCGGCGATCAGCACCGCCTGCCAGCGCGGCAGATCGAGCTGCTCGAGCAGGAGCGCGCCGGTGAGGGTAAGCGAGTAGCTCACCGCCGCGTGTGCCACCTTGTCGACGGCGAGGACGTCCTGCTCCGCGGCGGCCGCGCGGCCGGGCAGGGTCAGGACGAGCATGCAGGCGAGCGAGCCGGCGATCAGGTGCACCGCGCGAGCGTACCCTGTCCGCCCGGAATTCGAGCCCCGGGTAGACTTCTGTCCCAGATCCGCGGTGCCGCTGTTAACGTGCCGCGCGTGACACCCACCTCGCCTGCCCGTCCGCCTCGCGCTCAGCGCGCTCATGACATCGTCCTCTGGGGCGCCACCGGCTTCACCGGCCGCCTGGTCGCCGAGTACCTGGTCCAGCACTACGGCGTCGGCGGTGGCCTGTCGTGGGCGCTCGCCGGCCGCAACCGCGCCAAGCTGCACCAGGTGCGCGAGGCGCTCGCCGAGCTCGACCCGGCGGCGCGCGACCTGCCCATCCTGGTCGGCGACGCCACCGACGCCGCGTCGCTGGCGCCGCTGGTCGCCGGCACGCGCGTCCTGCTCACCACCGTGGGCCCTTACGCGCTGCACGGCAAGGAGATGGTCGCCGCGTGCGCCGAGCACGGCACCGATTACTGCGATCTCACCGGCGAGACCCAGTTCGTGCGCGAGATGATCGACCTGCACCACGCGCGCGCCAAGGAGACCGGCGCGCGCATCGTGAACTGCTGCGGCTTCGATTCCATCCCGTCCGATCTGGGCGTGCTGGTGCTGCAGGACGCCATGCGCACGCGCCACGGCAGCCGCTGCGCGCAGGTGAAGTTCTTCATGGGCGAGATGAAGGGCAGCGCCAGCGGCGGCACCATCGCCAGCGCGCTCAACATCATGGCCGAGGTGAAGAAGAACCCCAAGCTACGGCGTCTGCTCGGCGATCCCTACGCGCTGGTCACCGATCGCGACCGCTCGGAGCGCGGCCCCGACCGCGGCGATCAGCACGGCGTCGCCTGGGACGAGGACATGAAGCGCTGGACCGGGCCGTTCGTGATGGCGGCGATCAACACGCGCATCGTGCGCCGCTCGAACTCGCTGCTCGGCTGGGCGTGGGGCAAGGACTTCCGCTACAGCGAGGTCATGAGCTTCGCGGCCGGCCCCAAGGGCTGGCTGGGCGCCGCCGGGCTGTCGGCGGGCCTCGCCGCCTTTGTGATCGCGGCCTCGTTCGCGCCGACGCGCAAGCTGCTCGAGCGCCGGCTGCCCGGGCCCGGCGAGGGCCCCTCGAAGGAGCGCCGGGACAGCGGCTTCTTCGTGACGCGCCTGCTCGGCATCGGCGAGGCCAAGAACGGCACGCCCGCGCCGCGCCTGCTCGCGACCGTGCGCGGCCAGTCGGATCCCGGCTACGGCGAGACCGCCAAGATGATCTCCGAGGCCGCGGTGTGCCTGGCCAAGGACGACCTCGCGGTCGCCGGCGGCCTGCTGACGCCCGCCTCGGCCATGGGCCTGCGCCTGGTCGAGCGGCTGCGCAAGGCGGGCATGACCTTCGCGGTCGAGGACGCGCCGGCGAGCTGAGCGCGGCCGTCAGGTGATCCCGACGCCGCTGCCGTAGTACCAGGCGGTCAGCGCGAGGCGCGGCGCGTGCACCGGCAGCACCTCGTGCTCGAGCTCCTCGCTCGGGAACACCACGAGCCGATCCAGGAGCGGCGCCACATCCTCGTGGCCACCATCGGGGAGGTGCAGGCGCAGGAGGCCGCCCTGAGCCGCCTGCCAGCCGGGGTTCAGGTAGAGGATCGCGGTCAGCCGCCGGTGGGCCGCAGCCCAACCGGCGAACGCGTCGCGGTGGCGCACGTAGCAGGCGCCGCCGCCGGCGTAGCGGGCGGCCTGCAGATCGAAGCGCTCGAGTCCCAGGTAGGCGGCGCGGTTGAGCTGCACGCGCAGCGCCTCGAAGCGGCTGCAGAGCGCGGCGAGCGCGGGCCGCGCGCCCGCCCGCGCCTCCTCCGCCGTCAGCCAGGCGATCTCGTCGCCGCGCGTGGCCCCGTCGCGATGGTAGGTCGTGGAGCGACCCATGCCGGCGGGGCGCAGCGGCAGAGCCAGGACCTCGGCGTGGGCCGCCGCGGCGGCCGCGCCGCCCGCGAAGCCGTCCTTCACCAGGAAGCGGCGCGCGACCAGCTGATCCAGGTCCACGTCCTCGAGCACGCAGCGGAGTGTACGCCCCCGCGCCGACCGCGCGGCACGCGCTCCGCCGGGCCGAGCAAATCCCCTCCGCGCGCGCTATGCTGCGCCGCGAAATGGACGGCCACTACGACATCGTCATGCGCGAACGCGCCCGCGCCGAGGGCGCGGCCCCGGTTCGTTACTTCGCCTACTCCACGGTCCTCGATCGCGCCGCCTTCGAGGAGTGGCGCGCGCAGCACGAGTACACCTTCTTCGATCTGCCCGCCGGGCGCGTCGTGGAGGCACTGGACGTCGGGCTGGTCTACGACTTCCCCTCGCGCTGGTGGGGCGGGCGCGTGGCCGGCCTCGCCGATCGTCCAGGCGCGCGCACCTTCGGCCTGCTCTTCGAGATCGCCGGCGCCGACTGGCCGATCGTGCGCCACAAGGAGGGCGCGATCACGAACATGGCGATCGAGCGCGCGGTGCGCGTGCGCGTACAGGACGGCGGCGAGGAGCTCGACGCGGTCGCGTTCGCGACCCGGCCCGAGCGCGCCTCGGGCGATGGCCCGGTGAGCCAGCGCTTCGTCGAGGCGCTGGTGCGCGGCGCGCGCACCGCCGGCCTGCCCGCGCCCTGGCTCGCCGAGCTCGAGCGCTCGGCGCGCTGAGCGCGTTGCGCGGGAGCCAGATTGAACGCTGGCTGGCCGCACGGCCCATCAGCTAGCGGTGCCCACGCTCCTGCACGTCGATCGCGAAGGGCAGCCGGATGTCGAAGCATACGCCCAGGTCATGCACGCGATTCTGGACCGCGATGGTACCGCCATGCCCATCGACCACCAGGCGACACAGGTAGAGGCCCAGGCCGCGGTTCGCATCTCCCTGGTCCTTGTGCACGACCCCGTACTTCTCGAACAGGTGCCGGTGGATCTCCGGCGCGATGGGCGGGCCATCGTTGCAGACGCGGAAGGATGCTCGATCGCCCTCGTGATCGACGTGGACCTCGATGCGACCGTCTCGAGCCACGTAGCGGAACGCGTTGTTGAGCAAGTTCTCGAGCACCCGTCGCAGCAGCTTGGGGTCGAGGCTCACCCGAAGGTCTGCCTCGATGTGGCACTCCAGGGTCACGCCCGCGGACCGGGCACGGGTGACGTACGGGCCGATCACCGCGCGGACGAACTCCTCGACGCCGACCAGCTCGCGCGTGAGCGGCAGCCGCCCTTCCTCGGCCAGGCCGATGTCGAGCAGGTCCACGACCATACCGAGAACTCGATCGGTGGCCGAGCGAGCGTCGGAGATCATCTCCAGCCGGTCCCCGGGCGAGGTCTCCGGCTCCGCCAGCCCGTCGAGGTTCATCTTGACGACGCCGAGCGGGTTCTTGAGGTCGTGGACGAGCAGCATCGACAGGCGCGCCTTCGCGTGGCTCAGCTCCTCGGCCTTGAGGTGCGAGCAGACGTTGGCGACCGCGTTGGCGAGGTGCGGCGCCAGCTCGGCGAGGAGCAAGAGCTCTTCGCCACTGAAGGGTGTCCGGCGCCCGATGACAAAGATGCCCTGCAGAACCCCGATGATGGAGACCGGGAGCACCGCGGCGTGCGTGAAGTCAGCGGCTGCCACCAGCGGCGCGAACGGCGAGCTTCCGTGGTCGTCGGGGTCGACCGTGACCGCCACCACCCGGCGGTTGGCCAGCACCTCCAGCGCACGCGCGCGGCCCTCGCCCTCGAGCTCGACGAAGCTCGAGCCAGCGATCGGCAGATCGTGCTGGAGCAAGCCCTGGATGGACCGTTGCAAGCTCTCGTAGCCTCGACAGGTCGCCACCGCGCCGGCGACCTCGGAGACCAGCTTCCACCGGCGCGCCTCGGCCTCGGCGCGGACGCGCTGCGCCTCGCTGAGGGCGTAGTAGCTGCGCACGAGCAGCAGGTTGCGAACGCGCGCGATGAGCTCCTCTTCCGCGATCGGCTTGGTCAGATAGTCGTCCGCGCCGGCCTCCTTGCCGCGCGTGCGAAACTGCTGATCGGCGAGCGCCGTGACCATGATGACCGGCAGCAGCGGCTGCTGGAGATCCTGTCGAATGCGCCGGCACGTCTCGATACCGTCGATACCCGGCATGAGCACATCGAGGAGCACCAGATCGATGTCTCCTTGCTCGATTGCCGCCAGCGCAGCCGAGCCGCAGTCTGCCTGGACGATCGCGTAGCCCTCCGACGCCAGGATGGACCTGATGAGCCTGCGGTTGGCCGGCTCGTCATCGACCACCAGGACGCGACTCGGGGCCGCCGGGATCATGACGCGGCCGGGAGCTGAAAGCGGAACGTGCTGCCCCGCCCCGGAACGCTCTCGACCCAGATCGAGCCCCGTTGCTTCTCGACCAGCGCGCGGGTCAAGGCGAGCCCCACGCCCGAACCTTGCATATGCTGGGCGCTCTTGCCGCCGAGCTGCTCGAAGTAGACGAAGAGCCGCGCCTGGTCCTCGACCGCGATCCCGACGCCGGTATCGGCCACCGCGACCTCGATCCACGGTCCTTGTCTGCACGCCGAGATGGACAGTGATCCGCCCGACGACGTGAACTTGGCCGCGTTGGCCAGCAGGTTCAAGACGACCTGCACCACGCTGCGGCGATCGGCGAGCACCTGGGGCAGGTCATCGGGAATGCTGATCGACAAGTGCTGCGCCTTGTCCTGGATCATCGGCCTCACCATCCCCACGGCCTGCTGCACGGCGGGCTCGAGCTGAATGGGCACGACCTGGAGGTTGTTCTCCTCCAGGCTGCGGAGATCGAGCAGGTCGTTCACGAGCTGCAACATGTGGCCGCCTGCGTCCACGATATCCTGCAGACAGACGCGCTGATCAGCGTTCAGCGTGGGGCCGAGCTCGCGGGTCAGGACGCGCCCGAAGCCCAGGATCGCGTTGAGGGGCGTGCGCATCTCGTGGCTCATGTTGAGGAGGAACTCGCTCTTGGCGCGGGTCGCCTTCTCGGCGACCTCCTTGGCCAGGCGCAGCTCCACCTGGCTGAGCCGCAGCGAGGTGATGTCCTCCGAGATGCCCAGCAGGAAGACGGGGACGCCGCGCTGATCGACGACCGGAATCTTCTTGGTGCGCAGGTGACGCGTGCCACCGCCGCGCGTCTCGACGGCTTCATCCTCGATCGTGACGACGCCGCGCTGCGCGAGCACCTCGCGGTCCTTGGCGATGAAGGCGCTGGCCTGCGCGGGCGGAAAGAGGTCCAGGTCTGACTTGCCGATGAGGTCCTCGCGCTTCCAGCCGAGCAGCTCCTCGCCGGCGCGGTTGAAGCGGACGAACGTGAGGTTCGCGGCGTCCTTCACGAACAGCATGTGCGGCAAGTTCTCGACCAGCGAGTCGAGGAACTGGTTGGCCTCGAGAATACGAGCCTCGTCACGCCGACGCTCGGTGATGTCGCTGAAGAACCAGACCCGGCCGTGGAACTGACCCGATTCGGCCTGCACCGGCTCCGAGTGGCGGTCGAAGGCCACCCCGTCGTGCAGCAAGAGCTCGTCCTGGCTCGACTCGGCCGGATGGTCGTACAGGTGGCGAACGCGCGCCACGAACGCGTCGGGGTCCTTCAGCTTCGCCAGGACCGAGCCGAGCAGGAGGTCGTCGTTCCCGGTGGCGGCGACCTCCGCGGGGATCCCCCACATTTCGAGGAAGCGCTGGTTATAGCCGACGATCTGCCGGTTCGAACCCACGATCAGGATCCCATCCAGCGACGCCTCGAGCGTCGCCTTGTGCACGGCAAGGCTCTGGCGGAGCTTGTCGCGCTCCTCGGCCAGCTGGGTCTCCGAGGAACGCTTCAGGTCGTCATAGAGCGCACGCATCTCGTTCGACGAGATGCTCAGCGAGCGCTCGATCGTGTAGCGATCCTGATCGACCGCGTCGTAGGTACGGCTCACGGCCTCGAGGAACGTCGCCCACTTCTCCACCGACGGCGCCTCGCTCGGGTCGAGCCCGAGACGCTTGAGCTGGCGCCGCAGCAGCGAGTGCGTCGAGGTCATGCTTCGGCGATGGTCGTCAGCGTCATCGTCTGGTTGTGCAGATCGCACGTGCCGTCGGTGTGGGGGGAGATCTCTCCGTAGGAGTAGAACCCTACCTGGCGCGCACCGGGTGGCAGGACGTCGACCGTGGCTTCGGTCTCCTCCTCGACCCGTTCGCCCAGCACGAGCCGGCGGCCGACGCAGCTGATGGCCACCGACAGCGAGGGCCCGGCGCCTTGCACCGTGCCCCTGGCCATGAGCGCGGCGTCGGAAGCGCCCTGGACCAGGCGATCGAAGTTGGCGCGCATGAGCTGGGCGAGCGCACCTTGCGGGATGTCGCCTGCAAAGGTCATGGATTGCCTGGTGTCGTCGACCGCGAGGACGGTGCGCACCAGCCGCTTGTCGCTGGCGCCGGTCTCGCGGAGCGCGAGCGGGAACAGCAGCGCGGTCGCCGGCAGTCCCGACGCCCGATCGCCCAGGTACTCCTTGTAGAGCTCGAGCGCCGGCTTCCCGTCCAGCTCATAGAGCACATTGCCCTCGGAACGCGTCACCAGCCGCTCCGGTCCGAAGATGTCCCAGCCACCCTTGGAGCCGTGGCCGACCCGAAGGTGCTCGCCATAGAGCCCGACGCCGGCGACGATGCCGCTCTGCGGTGCGCCGTTGTGCGCCACCCAGGTGCGCTTGAAGGCGCTCCCATCGCCAGCCAGTCCCCCCGTGACCACCGCCCGGCCGCCCACGACCTCGTTGATACCGCGTACGAGCTCGCTGCCGTTCACGCTGAGGCCGTCGGCCAGCAGCATGACGGCGCGCAGGTCCGGACCGGCGAGTGAGCGGCCGATCTGCGCTCCGACCAGGTACGAATCGGCGCTGGTGCCGACGACGGCCGAGGCGGATCGGACCGTCGAGCGCGCGAACTGGACGACGGCAACGCTCACACTGTGGTCGTTCACCTTGGTGCCGTGGATCTCACCCGACGTCGAGCAGCCCAGGAGCTGCGCGCGCGGCAGGCGCTGCCGGAGCTCCTCGAGCGGACCGGGTTCCTGGCCGAACTGGGGGGCGGCAAAGGCCAGCACCAGGGTCTGGTCAGAATCCAGCGACGCGTCGAGGGGTTCGGACCAGCCGGTGCCGGCATGAAAGGAGAGAACCTGGAGCCTCATGGCGTTTCATTGTGAACCCTTCCCATCCGGCGGTCCGAAGTTTCGCGACGCCTCGGAGCTCGGCGGGCAGCTCGGCGGGCGACCGGCGGCCGTCACGCTCGACCAGCCTGCTAGACTGCGTCGCTCATGTCCCTCGTCACCGGCGACGCGATCTCGGTCGCGTTCGGCAAGAAGACCATCCTCGAGGACGCGAGCTTCGCGATCCAGCCGGGCGAGCGCGTCGGCCTCATCGGACCCAACGGCTCGGGCAAGTCCACGCTACTGCGCCTGCTCGCCGGCGAGCGCGAGCCCGATGGCGGCGATATCACCTGGGCGCGCGGCGTGCGCGCCGGTTACCTGCCCCAGGACATCCTCGAGCTGCCCCAGGGCACGCTGGTGGAATCGGTGCAGTCGGCGGTCGGCAGCCGCGACCGGCTGGTCGCCGCGCTCACCGGCGTGGAAGAGGACCTTGCCGCGGCCGAGGACGACGAGACCCGGCTCGAGCTGGCGCAGCGGCTCGCCGATCTGCACGTCGCGCTCGACGACTTCGAGGAGCGCTACGGCCGCCACCGCGCCGAGGCCATCTTGCTCGGCCTCGGCTTCGGCATGGCCGAGATGGATCGCAACGTGGCCGAGCTGTCGGGCGGCTGGAAGATGCGCGCCGCGCTGTCCGGCCTGCTGCTCTCCGGGCCCGACCTGCTGCTCCTGGACGAGCCGACCAACCACCTCGACATCCCTTCGCTGCAGTGGTTCTCGCACTTCCTGCGCCGCGCGCCGCCCGCGGTGGTGCTGGTCAGCCACGATCGCGACTTCCTGAACGAGCAGGTGAAGCGCGTGCTCACTTTCGAGCCCGAGGGCCTGCGCACCTACCCGGGCGACTACGAGTCGTACCGCGCGCAGCGCGCCGAGGAGGAGCTGAACCTCGAGCTGCGCGCGCGCCGGCAGGCGGTCGAGCGCGCGCAGACCGAGCGCTTCATCGAGCGCTTCCGCTCCAAGAACACCAAGGCGACGCAGGTGCAGAGTCGCATCAAGATGCTCGCCAAGCAGGAGGTGATCGTCACCCGCGAGCAGCACGCCAAGGTGCGCTTCCGCTTCCCCGAGGTCGCGCGCTCGGGCGGCGAGGTCGTGCGCCTGGACAACATCCACAAGGCGTTCGGCGACAAGGTCGTCTACAAGGATCTCAGCGCCACGGTGGCGCGCGGCGAGCGCGTCGCGATCATCGGCGTGAACGGCGCCGGCAAGACCACGCTGCTCAAGCCCATCGCCGGCGAGCTCGCCGCCGACGCCGGCGACGTCCGCCTCGGCCACAACGTGCGCTGCGCCTACTACGCGCAGCACCACACCGACACGCTCGCGCCCGAGCGCACCATCCTCGAGGAGACCTGGGACCTGGTGCCGCGCGAGCCGCAGGCGTGGGTGCGCAGCGTGCTCGGCTCGTTCCTGTTCCAGGGCGACGACGTCGACAAGCGCATCGCGGTGCTGTCGGGCGGCGAGCGCGCCCGCGTCGCGCTCGCACGCCTCTTGCTCGTGCCCTCGAACCTCATGCTCATGGACGAGCCGACCAACCACCTGGATCTCGACTCGTCGGAGCAGCTGGTCGAGGCGCTCAAGGGCTACGGCGGCACGCTGGTGTTCGTCTCGCACAACCGCAGCTTCGTGAACCAGCTCGCCACCAAGGTGTGGGACGTACAGGCGGGCGCGATCAGCGAGTGGGCCGGCAACCTCGACGACTACTTGCACCACCTGGCGCAGATCGGCCAGCAGATGGGCGGGCCGCAGGTCGCGAGCGGCGAGGCCGTGGCAGCCGCGAAGCCGGTGGAAAATGATCGCGAGCGCCGCCAGCGCGAGGCGCGCGAGCGCGAGGCGCGCGCGTCCACGACCCGGCCGATCGTCGCCGAGATCGCCCGGCTCGAGGCGCGCATCGCCGCGCTCGAGGCCGATCAGCAGCAGATCGAGCCGCAGCTCGCCGATCCCGAGCTGTACCAGGACTTCGCGCGCGCGCAGCCGCTGCTCGATCGTTTCCGCGAGAACAAGGACAAGCTCGAGGAGCTCTACGCCCGCTGGGAGCACCAGCAGGAGCTCCTGGCCGCCGCCTCGTAGCCGTCCCTGGGGGCGCGCTACACCGCCTGGATGCTCGAGCCCCGGCTGCGCATGATCCCGCGGAAGCAACCCGAATGACCTCGCGGGGTTGCGCGCGCGGCCGGGTGGCACGGACCTTGGACTCGGTTGGCGCGGAGGTCCGCGTGAAGATATCGATACGGTTACTGACGCCCGCGCTGCTCTGGCTCGTGGCGTGCTCCCAGGTCGGCGAGATCACGGGTGAGCTGGGCGATCCCGAGGACGACGAGGCCGACGCCGCGCCGATCACGCCGCCCGAGCCTGACGCTGCGCCCGGCACGCCCGACGCCGCGCC
>JBKJOI010000187.1:0-6159 GCA_046595695.1 Haliangiales bacterium
CCTCACCAGCACTGACGGGGCCGGCAAGGACGCGCGTGGGGATGAAGTGCTTGGCGGTGAGTGGCTCACCGAACGACCGCCTTGGATCGATCACGACGGGGAAGTCCTTGCCGCGCGGCCACCATGCGCTGGCAACCTCGGTGGCTACGTCATAACGGAGCTGCCGAAGAAGTGGATTGAACACTTCCTTAAAGACAGCCTGCTTCCGTACGAGATCGACGAGCCGCTCCTCCGCGTCCTCGGTCTCCTGGATGCGCACGAGAATGGCACGCCCGTCGGTCTCGAACCGCTTCACACAGAAGGGGTGCTTCGTCTCAAACAGCTTCGCGCCTTCCTCCGCCGCTCGTCGGATCGTCGGCATCGACACACCGGCGGCAAGGAAGGCGCGCACGAACAACAGCTCGACAAGATCCAGGAAGCTGAGCACGCTCCTGCCTTCCATCGGCTGCCAGTCGGTTTGGAAGATCGGGCCGGACGCGCCGCGCTTTCCGTGGCGGTTGCTGAACTCGTAGCCCTTAACCCAGCGGGTGACCCGCTCCGTGCGCAGGTGAACGAGCCGCGCTACATCGCGCGGCGTGTAGATGCCGAGACCGATTCCGTGGACTTGATCCATAGTGGGAGCGCCGCCGAGGCGATCGTCTGCTGAGACCTGTCGCCGTGTCCAAATTCGAAAACAGTAGAACGTTCGCAGCGTACACCGCTCGTCTGATGAAGCAATGCAAGTAGGCGAGATCACCGAGCTTGGCTGGTTACCCTAGATCGCGCAGCTCGTCCTCGATGGCGACGATCTCATTCGCCATCTCGATCGAGGCGGCCTCGCCGAGCTGCCGAGCACGGATCAGTTCCTCGAAGGCAGCCGCGAGCTTGCCGACCATCGAGTCGAAGGGCCTGGTGGTGCGCGTCGCCCGCTCGACCAACGCCTCGTGACGCTCGCGAATGTCTGCAGGGAGCTTCCGCGGCATGACGAGAATGATGTGCTTCACGGCGTCGTGGACACGTTCGATCATGCCGCGCGGGTCGCGGGCCATGCTCCGAACGGCTTCGGCGTAGTGGTTCAGCTCGCTGTGCACATCCACAGGATCGCCGAGGGGTCTGACTTCGAGCGGTGGGCGTGCGCCCAGCCCTCTTGCGCTCGACAGCTCGGGGGCAGTTGAGCTGCTTGCGCTCCACCTCGGGTCGCTCTGGAGCGAGCTGGTGCAGCGGGCGAGCTGTCGGGGGCGAGTTGCTCGCTACGGCTTGCGCAGGTTCTTCACCCTTCGAGCATGGCGAGCGCAGCCACTTCGAGAGCGTCGAGACGAGCGTCAGTTACAGCGTTACAAGGGTCGCCGTCGGGGGCGGTCAGTAGTGTGGGTGCATCGCACGTAACCATACGTAAATGCATGACCCTGCTGCCCGCTGCTAACGGAGGCTCGTCAGCATTTGCTAACACCGTCGCAGAAAACAAGATTCAGAGCTTACGTTCTTCGCGGTGGCGGAGGCGGCGGATGTTGCCGCGGTGGCGGAACATGACGAGGGCCCACACGGCGACGGCGAGGGCGACGTGGGAGGGTGGCGCGTGCAGCACGGCCATGGCGATGGGCAGGCCGGTGGCGGCGGCGAGGGAGCCGACCGAGACGATGCGCTTGAGGCCGTAGACGGCGCCGAAGATCAGCGCGGCGACGGCGGTGGCGATCGGGGCGAGCGCCAGGAAGACGCCCAGGCCGGTGGCCACGCCCTTGCCACCACGCAGCTTGAGCCAGATCGGGAACACGTGCCCGAGGATGGCGGCCAGGCCGGTGCCCGCGGCCAGCTCGGGGCGCTCGGGCCACAGGAGGCCCGCGCCGAGCACGGGCAGGAAGCCCTTGAGCGCGTCGAGGAAGAGCACGAGCGCGCCGGTCCGCTTGCCCAGCGCGCGCGTCACGTTGGTCGCGCCGATGTTGCCGCTGCCCACCTGGCGCACGTCGACGCCGCGCGCGCGCGCGACCAGCAGCCCAAACGGCACCGAGCCCGACAGGTACGCCACGGCGAACGCCGCGGCGACCGTCCACGTGTCCGTCCCCGGGCTCATCGCGCGTTGAAAGCTACCACCAGCGGCGCACTTGTTCGAGCGCCGAGGTGCGCGCCGCCGGCGGCAGCGAGGCCAGGAACAGCTGTCCGTAGCTCTTGGTCAGGATTCGATGATCCAGGATGGCCACGATGCCGCGGTCGTCGCGGCGGCGGATGAGTCTGCCGAATCCCTGCTTGAGCGCGATGGCCGCGCGCGGCACCTGGTACTCGCGGAACGCGTCGCCGCCGCGCTCGGTCAGCCGCTCGACGCGGGCCGCGGTGATCGGATCGTCGGGCGCCGAGAACGGCAGCTTCTCGATGATCACAAGCGACAGCGCATCGCCGGGCACGTCGACGCCCTCCCAGAACGACGAGGTCGCGAGCAGCACCGCGCCGGTCGTGGAGCGGAACTGCTCGAGCAGCGCCGGCCGCGGACCCTCGCCCTGCACCAGCACCGGGAAGGGCAGCCTGGGCCGCAGCGCGGCGGCCGCGACCCGCAGCGCGCGGTGGCTGGTGAACAGCACGAACGCCCGCCCCGAGGTGATCGTGCACAGCTCGACGACGCGCGCGATCACTGCGTCGGCGAAGCCGGGCTCGTTGGGCGCCGGCAGGTCGCGCGGCAGGTACAGCATCGCCTGCCTGGCGTAGTCGAACGGCGAGTCGACCGCGAGCGCCTCGGCGTCGTCGGGCGGTAGCCCGAGCCGCTCGCGCGCGTACTCGAAGGTGCCGCCCGCCGTGAGCGTGGCCGAGGTGAACACCGCGCTCTCGGTCGCGCCCAGGACGGTCTGGCGCAGGAGCGGCGCGACGTCGATCGGCGAGGCGTGCAGGAGCACGGTGCGGCCGCGCACCTCCGCCCAGCGGACGTGCCGCTTCGCCGCGTTCGGGCCCGCATCGGCGAGCTCGCCCAGGTCGTTGCGGAAGGCGGCGGCGCGGCGGGCCACCGCGGCGGCGTCCTCGTGCGCCTTGTCGGGCGCGTCGGGATCGCGCGCGGCGTCGAGCGCGCGGCGGTCGGCGTGCGCCGCGACCTCGTCGAGCGCCGCGTCGAAGCGGAACCAGGCCTCCTTGCGCACCGCCTCCTCGAAGAGATCCGCGGGCACCGCCATGCGCGTGTCGTTCTGCGCGCCGGCCTCGAGCAGGCGCGCGCGCAGCGCGACGAACAGGTTGTCGCCGCGGATCTCCAGGTTCGCGATCATGACCGCGGCCGAGCGCGCATCGGCCAGCAGATCGGCGGGCGCGCGCGGCGGCACGTGGGTGAGCGCCTTCTTCGCGTCGCGCACCAGCGCCATCAGGCGCAGCGACGAGACGCCGATGCCGAAATGCTCGGTCGCGACGTCCTCGATCTGGTGCGCTTCGTCGAAGATCACCGCGTCGTAGGGTGGCAGCACCGCGGCACCCGGGTACGCCGAGCGCAGCGCCAGGTCGGCGAAGAACAGGTGGTGGTTGACGATGATGATCTTCGCCTTGGCCGCGGCGCGCCGCGCCTGGGTGACGAAGCAGCGATCGAAGTACGGGCAGCGCGGGCCCAGCCGCGCGTCGGGCGTCGTGGTCACCTGCTTCCACGCCGGTGACTCGTCGGGCACCGCGGCCAGCTCGGCGCGGTCGCCGGTCTTGGTCTCGCCCGCCCACTTCGAGATCTTCACCAGATCGGGATCCGAGACCTCGCCCAGCTCGGCGAAGCGCCGCTTGCACAGATAGTTCGAGATGCCCTTCAGCATCGCGGCCTCGACGGGCAGGCCGAGGATGTCGCGCAGGAGCGGGATGTCCTTCTCGTGGATCTGCTCCTGCAGGTGCCGAGTGCCGGTCGAGACGATGATCTTCTTCTGCGAGAGGATCGCGGGCACCAGGTACGCGAGCGTCTTGCCGGTGCCGGTGCCGGCCTCGACCAGCAGCGCGCGCTGCTCGGCCAGCGCCTGCCCGACCGCGTGCGCCATGGCGAGCTGCTGCGGACGGTGCTCGTAGCCGGGGAAGGCCTCGGCGAGCACGCCGCCGGGCCCGAGGACGATGTCGATCGGATCCTGCGCGGGGGCTTCGTCGTTGCGGCCGCCGCGCGTCACGGCGTGGGCTTGGGCGGGCGGGCGGCCTTCTCGGCCAGGCCGCTCTGCCCGAAGCGGCGCGCCAGCTCGGCGAACACGCGCTCGACCGGGACGTCGCGGCCGGCGAGCCCGACCATCACGTGGAACAGCAGGTCGGCGGTCTCCGACACGATGCGCTCGGCGGGCGCGGCAGGGTTCTCCAGCTCGGCCGCGAGCTCACCGTGTTCTTCGGCGATCTTGGCCAGGATCTTGGGCATCCCGGCGTCGAGCAGCGAGCGCGTGTACGACTTCGCGGCGGACGCCGCGCGCCGGGCCGCGATGACGCCCTCGAGCCGCGCCAGCACCGCAGCGGGCGCGCCCGGGTGACCGTCGTCCTCGGCCCCGTCGGGGAGGCGAGCGAAGAAGCAGGTCGCCTTGCCGGTGTGGCACGCCGGGCCGGCGGGATCGACGAGGACGAGCAGGGTGTCGCCGTCGCAGTCGATGCGCAGCTCGCGCACCTTCAGCACGTTGCCGCTCTCCTCGCCCTTCTTCCACAGCCGGCCGCGCGAGCGCGACCAGAAGTGAGCGAAGCCGGTGTCCTGGGTGCGAGCCACGGCTTCGGCGTTCATCCACGCGACCATCAGCACCGCGCCGGTCGTAGCGTCTTGCGCGACCGCCGGCACGAGACCAAGGTCGTCCCAGGTGATGGACTGCATGGGCGCAAGCTAGCATCCGCCACGCCGCGTCGTCGATCCTGCGTGATCCCCACGTGCGTCGTCCGTGCGGTGCGCCCTCGCGTGTGTCCAGATTCCCCACATGGCTTGTCTGCTAGCCGGCTGAACCTGTTGACACCCGGTTCGCAACCTCTTGGAATCGCGTAGATCCGTCTTGACGCGACCTGGGCACGACGGATGCACAAGGGCGCGCTCATTACCTCTCGAGGAGCGCCCCGTGTCCGCCAAGAATCGATCGTTCGCTAGCCTTGTCCTGTCTGCCGTTCTCTTTGCCACCCCGCTCGCGGCCTGCGCGGGCGCTGATCTCGAAGTCGACGAGCTCGCCGCTGACGAGTCGGACGTCGCCACCGACGGCAAGGCCGATGCCGTCGGGAGCAACAACTTCACCTACTACCTCGTGCGTCGCGACACCCGAAAGTGCGTCTCGCCGATGTGCGCGGGCTACTGGGTCGAGCGCGTCAACCGCGCGACGACGCGCTGCGCCGACGGCAGCTTCAAGTCGGAGTGCTACGTCGCCGAGCTGAACCTCGCCGGCCTGGGCGTGGGCCTGGAGCAGGAGCGCCAGATCCTGGATGCCGCCGAGGGCCGCCAGCTGGTGGTGCGCGGCACCGTCGTGAGCAAGAGCTTCGGCGGCTTCGGCAACCTGGGCGAGTACGTCGCCAGCGAGGCGTGGATCGCCGGCACCGACGCCGAGCCCTCGGGCGTGTTCGCGCGCGTGACCGACAGCGGCATCCGCTGCATCACCTTCCCGTGCCCGTCGCTGAACGCGGCCAAGCTGAACGGCTTCCTGACCAGGGCGGTGGCCGGTCTCGACTTCGCGCCCTCGCGCGCCACCGACGAGCAGATCGGCACCGCCTACCAGGCCACCAGCACCGAGGACGGCCTGCTCGTCGCCGGCCACAAGTACATGGTGACCGGCCCCGCCGGCTCGGCCCCCGGCCGCACCGTGACGCAGTTCTACCTGCGCGTCGTCGCCGCGCCCGACGCCGGCACCGCGTGCTACGCGGGCGGCTGCTCGGGCCAGGTGTGCTCGGACAACCCGGACGTGATCACCACCTGCGAGTGGCGCCCCGAGTACGCGTGCTACGCGGGCGCGACCTGCGCGCGCCAGGCCGACGGCGCGTGCGGCTGGACCGAGACCGCCGAGCTGCTCGCGTGCCTCGAGAATCCGTCGGGCGAGTAGCTCTTCGCGGCGACCGACTGCCCATTCAGCTGCGAATCGGCAGGCCGCGGCCCGCCAGGAAAAGCTTCACATCGCCCACGGTGTGCTCACCGTAGTGAAAGATCGAAGCCGCCAGCACCGCGTCGGCCTTGCCGAGCGCGAGCCCCTCGTACAGATGCTCCAGCACGCCGACGCCGCCCGAGGCGACCAGCGGCACCGGCACGCG
>JBKJOI010000232.1:0-8848 GCA_046595695.1 Haliangiales bacterium
CCGGCAGCACCTCCGCCGGCCACGCCGACGCCCACGCCGACACCGCCCCCGCTCCCGGCCGCACCCGCGAAGCCGCCGGCTCCGGCGCCGACGCCGGCGGCACCGGCCCCAACGCCCGAGCCCGAACCCACGCCGGCGCCCGAGCCCGCGCCGGCACCCGCACCGCCCCCGGCCGCGCCGGCGGACCCACCCTCCGAGGCACCGCCCGCTGCGCCGGCCGCGGAGACACCACCGCCCGCAGCCACGGGCACCGAGGGAGGTACGCCATGATCGTCGCCCTCCGAGCCCTCGTGCTGGGCACGCTGCTGTTGGTGCCCGCGATCGGCGTGCAGCAGTGGATCAGCGCCGCCGACGCGCGCAGCCGGGAAGCCGAGGCGCAGCCGGCCAGCGAGACCGGCGCGGTCGCCGTCGCCGCGGCGGCCGACGTGAACTACTGCAGCCCGGACCTCAAGCGCATCCTGCGCCGCGTGCTGCAGAGCTGCGGCCTGGTCGGCGGCGGCAGCGCGCGCGGCTGCCAGCCGCTGCAGGCCAAGAACGTCGCCACGGTCAGCGGCGACGACTTCAACGCGCTGTTCTTGCCCATGAAGGCGCGCGGAGGCATCGTGCTGTTCGATCTCGGCAAGGCGGAGCTCGACGATGCCGACACGCAACTCATCGACAAGATCTTCTCGGAGCAGCGCGGCGGCAGCTACTTCTTCGTGGTCACGCGCGCGTCGCCCGAGGGCTCGACCCAGTCCAACCGCGATCTCTCGCGGGCGCGCGCCGAGGCGGTCATGACCCACCTGCGCGACAAGTTCAAGGATCCCGATCTCGACAAGGAAGTCGGCCTCCTCTGGCTCGGCGAGGAGTTCGCACAGCTCGACCAGCAATTCTGCGAATGGTCGCGCAGCACGACGGCCACCGAGTGCAGACCCGACGAGCTGAACCGGAGCGCGTTCATCGCATGGATCGACTGCCAGCTCTGACCCTCGCCTGCGCGCTCGCGCTCTGCGGCATCGGCTGCGCGGACAACTCCGCGGCGCCGGCGCCGCCCGCTTCGCGCGTCGACGCGATCAAGGGCGGCGCCAAGCGCGGCCCCACCATCGAGGAGTTCTGCGACAAGCGCCACGTCGCCGCCAGCGCGCCCGCGTTCGTGATGCCGCCCGTGACCGGCACGGCGCCTCCGGCCGCGAGCGGCTGGCGCTGGATCAACCTGTGGGCGACCTGGTGCAAGCCGTGCGTCGAGGAGATCCCTCGCCTTCAGCAGTGGACGAGCCGCCTGGGCGGACGCGTGGCCCTCGAGCTGCTATCGGTCGACGAGAGCAGCGAGGTCGTCGACACCTTCCGCAAGCAGCATCCCGACATCCCACCGGGCCCGCGCCTCGCCGGGCTGGCGCTGCTGCCCGGGGTGCTGAAGTCGTTCGGGCTCGACGACGCTGCGCCCATCCCGATCCATGTCTTCGTCGACCCGAAGGGCCGCATCCGCTGCGTTCGCGCCGGCGCCGTGAACGAGGCGGACTTCGCGGTGGTCGAGCGCATCATCGCGGAGTGACCCTCGAATGATGCGACAGCCTCTCCGAGGGGCCGCTGTATGCCATCGGCGACAACCCAGACCGCTACGGCTTGCGGACGGGCTCCATCGAGGCGAGGAGCGCGTCCGCGCGCTGCTCGAAGTCGGGCACACGCGCCTCGCCCAGGTAGCGGTCGGAGTAGCCGAGCATGAAGCCGACGGTCGCCTTGTCGGGGTGTACGCAGTAGAGCGCGATGGTCTCGATTGTCAGCGCGGCGGTGCCACCACCACGGACGGACGCCTGGGTGTCGAGCGCGCGGGTATGGGCGCGCACGCAGGCGATACCGTGCGACGCGTCGGGAGCGACGTCGACGACGACGTCCTGGTAGCGCGGCGCATCGAAGTGCTGCTCGTCGCGCACGCGCGCCGCCAGGTCGACGTCCTCGGGCAGGCCGAACATGGCCATCATGATGATCTCGCTCTCGTGCTCGCTGGCGCCCTCCTTGGCGATGGCCCACTGGGTCTCACCCTCGGGCAGGCGCACCCAGCCGGCCTCCTTGAACGGCTGGAAGGTGTAGACCGGAGTCGAGATGCGGTGGTCCCAGTGGATGTGCTCACCCGGGCCATGCGCCGCCGCACGCGGCGCCGTGCGGACACAGGCCGTCGCCATCGTGGCAGCGGCAGCAATGAATAGAACCAATCGTCTCATGCGCATTCCTCCAGATTAACCGACCCTGATGCTGAGCTCTGTGTCGCCAGACCCGGCGCGCCACGTTACGGCCCCGGGGTGAGCGGACCCGCGGTGCACACGCGCGAGCTGCCCGTGCCGGTGCAGTGGACAGCCGAGATCCGCGAGATCCCGACCTGGTTGCCGAAGCTGTCGGTCGCCGACACGGTGGTCCAGACGTCGTACTGCGTCCCGCTGGCGGGCACCGTCGTGATGATCTGGTAGGGCGGCGCGCTGAAATGCTGGATGGGCACGTTGTTGAAGCTGGCGCCCATCGCCACGTCGCTCACGGGCGACAAGGCGTCGGTCGCAGCAGCGGTCCATCGGATCGTGCCCAGCCCCAGGTGCTGAGCGGTCAGGTTCAGGACCGGCGCCGTGTTGTCGGCCTTGATAGTGACGCTCTGCTGGTCGGTCTGGTCGGAGTCATCGTAAGCGCGCGCGCTGATCGTGTGGTTGCCGTCCGGCCAGGTCATGCTGTCGAGCTGCACGGTCCAGGGCGCCGAGGTCACCGTGGCGACCAGCGTGCTGCCGCGCAGGATGTCGATGCGCGAGACCGCGATGTCGTCGGTGGCGTCGATGGTGAGGCGCGGCTTCTTGGGCATGGTCGAGTCCACGCTGATGGAGTGCACGACCGGCGGCTCGTCGCCGTGGTCGAAGGGCGCCTCGATGAACGTCTGGTTGCCGCAGCGATCGGTCACATCGATGGCCGCGACGTGGTGTCCGTAGGCCAGGTTCGTCCACGGGTGCGTGTACGTCGGCGTCGAGATGCTGGCCACCGGCACGCCGTCGAGGTACAGCTGCGCCGGGTACTCGATCCCGCAGCCGTCGTCGAGAGCGACGAATTCGTGCGGACCGCCGCTCGTCTCGAAGCTCAGGGTCACCGTCGGGCCGGTGTGGTCATCTGGCGCGGACACGTCGACCACCGTGGAGTTGAAGAACACGTCGACCGCCTCGACGCTGAGCGTGTGCGCCCCAGGGCTGGTCGGCGTGTAGTAGGCCTGGTAAGGCGTGCTGTTGGCGGTCGCAAAGGTCACGCCGTCGACCTTGAAGTTGACGAAGTACGGCGAGTGGTCGAGCACCGACGCCCCGACGAGGTACGGCGGCTGGCCGCCCTGGACCGTCACGGCCAGGACCGGCGGGGTGCTGTCGGCGAAGATCGAGTACGTCGACGAGACGATTCGCCCGAAGTCATCGTGGGCGCGGAGCTCGAGCGCGTGCGTGCCGGTCGCCCAGCCACCGAGGTCGAGCGGGAAGGCGAAGGGCAAGCTCGTATCGTTGCTGACCACGACGCCGGCGATGACCAGCTCGACGCGGCTCACGTTGCTCGTGGTCACCGTCAGGGTCGGGAAGCGCGCGGGGCCGCTCTTGACGATGTTGCTGATCACCGGCGGCGGCGGAAGCGGCATGGTGACGCTGACCAGCTTGTCGGTCCGCCGCCCGGCCTGGTCGTAGCCGCTGACCCTCACCTTGCGGAACTGGCCCGGGCTCGCGGGAAATTGCCGCGCGGCCGAGCAGGTCAGGCTCACGTTGCCGCACGCGGTCGTGCCGACCAGCAGGTTCTGCTCGTAGAACTCGATGCGGTTGATGTTCACCGCCGTCGAGGTGGCGGTCGCCGACACCGTGAACGCACCAGTCTGCACGATCGCGGTGGCCGTGACCGTGGGAGGCGAGACCATCACGAAGCTGGTCTTGGCGCCCGCCCAGTTGCCCCACGAGTCGAAGCACTTGCCGAGCAGCTTGTGCCGCCCGTTGGCGACGTTGGAGATGGTCTTGGTCATCGTGCCGCCGCCGAAGGGCTGGGGCGTCATGAAGCGCGGCGACTCGACCGGGTAGTTGCGATCGGTCCAGTAGAAAGGCGCGCCGTCGAACCAGATGTCCAGGATCTCGATCTGCGTGCTCTTGAAGCCCGCATTGGAGCCCCACAGCGTCGCGACGATGGCCTGCGGCTCGCTCGGCGAGATGGTCGCCGCGATGTTGCAGCTCGACGGCTCGTCGCGATCGACGAGCAGCGTGCCGTTCAGCGTCGTCCACCGCCCGCCGCTGTCGCGGACCGTGAGGGTCGTGGCCGCCTGACCCGCGGGCAGACTGGTCAGATCGAGCGACACCGTGGTGTCGAGCGCGTGGAGGTTCCCGGTCACGGCGCGCACGCCGCTCGTGACCGTGCCGACGCGCAGCTCGTACGTGGCCAGCGTGGCGTCGACCGCCGTGACACGGAAGACCCGCAGCGAGCTGCGAAACTGGTTGGTGTCGGTCAGCGAGAGGGCCGCGGGCGGCGCGCTGTCGCCGACCAGCGTGGTCAGGGCGGCGCTGCCGTTCTGGCAGTCGTCCTGGCCGCGCAGCTCGAAGGTGTGGCTGCCCGCGGCGAGCGTGGCGAGCGAGACCTCGGCGGGCGTGACCAGGTAGTCGGCCTGCCCGCCGCTGGTGCTGGCGAGCGCGACCGGCACCAGGTCCTGGCGCAGCACGCCGTCGATCCACAACGATGCGCGCGGCGCCCCCTCGCCCACCGGTACGATCGCGTGCCCGACGACCTGCGCCCCGGCACCGACCTGGCTGACGGTGAGCGACAGGCTGGGCCCGGTGCGATCCGCGACGGCGCCCACACCGACCCCGGCCCAGGCGTCGGCGACGGCCTTGGCCACCGGCGTGCAGCGGCCGTGCAGGAACGTGGCCTCGCGCACCATGCCCTCGCGCATCTCGGCGAAGGTCGGCGCGGCGCCGGGATCGAACTGCGTGGCGATCGCGAAGTAAAGGATCAGCGCGGCCGCGTCGATGCCCACGCCGGTGAGGCCGTTGGGCACGAGCGGGGTGACGTTGTTGGGCAGCGGCAGCGGCGCGCCCGGCGCCGAGGGCGCGATGCCCAGGGCCAGAAAGAAGAAGGCGCGCCGGACGATGCCGCCCGCGGTGTGCGCCCCGAGCGTGCCGTTCGCGAGGTTGATCGGCACCGCGACGGTCCAGAAATCCAGGCTGCCCGCGCCGTCGAGGCTGGGCTTGTCGAACAGGCGTCCCTGGGGGCGCGGGAAGATCCGATCGGCGAAGATCCAGTTGCGCGGCAGCGGAAGACTCTGCGTGCCCGGTGCCTGGTACCACCAGCCGTCGGCGAGCACGGCGAACACGTCGGAGATGCCCTCGTGCAGCGCAGCGAATTCGACGCCGCCGGGCGGCATCGACAGCTCGCCGGCGAGCACGGCGTGCGTGTATTCGTGGGTCAGCCACTCGACGTCGGCCGCGGGCACCGAGCAATCCGAGTTCGTCGCCGGGCACTGCGGGCCGTTCAGCTGCCGGTCGCCGACGACGATAGTGCTCGGGAACGAGAAGGCGGCGTTCCAGATCAGGTTGCTCGAGTTGACGTGCAGCTCGATCGAGTCGTTGGTGCCGAGGATCCGCCGGCCGTACACGGTCCGGTAGAAGTCGTAGGCGACCTCGATCGAGTGGTGGGCGTCAGCGGCGACGGTGCGACCGGGCTCGCCGGCGGCGTGCGCGCGGTCGAACGGGAAGATGGTGTTGCCGAAGGTGGTGTCGGTGTCGGTGACCCTCTCGACTCGCTCGGGATTGGGCAGCTCGATGTACGTGTGCAGGCCGGGGCCGACCGCCGGGCCGCAGGGGTTCGCGTTGGTGACGGCGTCGCCGCGAGTGAGGTCGGTCAGGCACCAGGTGCCAGCAGACGTGGGCTCGACCTGCAGCGTGGTGTTGGCCTCGAAGTAGCCCTGCCCGGTCGCGGTGGCATGGAGGAGCCCGCTGCGCAGCTCGACGAGGTCGCCGGTAGCCGCGTCGACGATCGCGAGCTGATCGGCGACCAGCGCATCGGGCGCGTCGGAGACCTCGACCTGGTAGGTCAGGCGCAGGGCGTCGATCACCTGGGCGCCGCCGGCCGGATCGTCGTGCATACGGGCCACGAAGACGAGCGAGCGGTGGCGCGCCAGCGGGAGCTCGGTGCGCAAGCGCCCGGGACGCCGCGCCGCGTGGTCGAGCGCGATCGCGTCGGCCTGCGCGGCGGAGATCCGGGGAGCGCGCAGGGCGGCGCGCGCCGCCGGGGCGAGCGCCAGCGCCCGCACCACGCGGCTGCCACCCGCGGCATCGCGCAGCACGCGCACACCCGCGCCCTCGACCCGCACGCCGCCGAGCGCGAAGGTGTACTTGTCGAGCTCAGTCCCCGCCGGCAGGATCGGCCACTGCTTGCCGCGCTCGCCCTCGAACGGCACGACGCTGTGTGAGAAGACCAGCTCGAGCGGCGCCACCTCGATCACCAGCGCGTCGAGGGTCTGAGTGCTCGGATGAAGCAGCGTCGCCGGGCCCGCCGCGGCCGGCTCGGCGGCGGGGACGAGCGACTCGTCGACGGGCTCGTCCGCGCAGGAGGTGAGCACCAGAGTGGCCAACAGGAAGCTTCGAGCTCTCCGCATACGGCGGCGTGCTGCATGATCCGAGCCGTTCAGCGACGCCAGCGATTCTCGGGGTTTGGCGATCGTACCGCGTCACCGTCGGCTAAGTGCCTAGACGAGTTGCCTAGGCATGAACGTTACCGGGTCGCGATCAGTCGAGCTTGCGCTCGCGCACCGCGGCGACGAAGCGTGCCTTGCCACCACTCGCGACCACGTCGCCATGGCTCGGCACCAACGTGTCGAAGTCCTCGCTGGCGATGGCCGCGAGCGACGCGCGCAGGGCCGCGCGATCGTTGGCGAGCAGGAGGAGGGCCTTGCTGATGGCGAAGCGCTGGTAGCTGCCGAAGAGGCCCAGGAGGAGGCGCGCACCCAGGCCACGCTGGTGCACCATGTTGAAGATCAGATCGGTGACGATGAGCGAGCGCGTGGCCTTGTGCACGAACACGAACTCGCGCGTGCGCTCGAGGCCCTTCAGCGGGATGGCCTTGAGCTCGGCATCGTAGGGCCAGGCGTCCTCGCCGAGGATGCCGTGCCAGGTGAGCCCGGCTTGCTTCTTCTTGACGCCGCGTGGACCCCACAGGCGCGCCGCGGGGAACGCCTTGGCCGCCGCCGGCATGCCAGCGGTGTGCAGCAGGCTGGGCGCTACCACGTCAGTGATCGCGCCGGCCGAGGCCAGCTGTGCCGCAGTCAGCGTCGAGCCGGGCGAGATGAGGATACGCGCGCCGGCGAGCTGCACGACGGGGCTGCGCACGGGCAGCGCGAGGAGCGGCATCTTCTTGACGGAGTCGAGGTAGGTCAGGCTCATGGTCGGCGAGACTACCAAGTTCCCGTCGCCCACGAACGAGCAGCTGCTCGTCACATACGTGGCGCGGTTCCACGAGTTGCTCGCCAACCGGACCTTCCGCCGGGCGTTCGTCGCCTGCGACGACGCCTACGGCGCGCTGCTGACCAACGCGGCGGAGCTCGCGCCGACCATCCACACGCACGCCAGGAGCCGGGGCGTGAACGCCTATCTGCAGGGCGGCGCGGGCGCGACGGACGACGGCCGCGTGGTCGCCGTCATGCGGATGCCGCCGCGCGGCCCGACGACGGTGTTGCGCGCCTTCACCCGCACCGCGCCGCGCTCGGCGCTGCGCAACACGTGGCGCTCGAGGATCGCGGCCAGGACGAGCTTCATCTCGAAGAGGGCGAAGGCGGCACCCAGGCAGCGGCGCGCCCCGCCGCCGAAGGGGAGGAACTCGAAGGGCGCGAAGCTGTGCCCGAGGAAGCGCTCGGGCCGGAACTGCTCGGGCTCGGGGTAGAGCTCCGGGCGTCGGTGCACGGCGATCACCGACGCGCCGACGCACACGCCCGCGGGCAACTGGTGACCGCGGAGCTCGAACGGTCGCCGCAGCAAGCGCGCGATGGTGGGCGTGAGCGGCTGCAACCGCAGCGTCTCGAGGCAGACGGCCTCGAGGTACGGCAAGCGCGTGACGGCGTCGGGATCGGCGTCGGGCCCGAGCGCGCGCACCTCGTCGACGAGCCGCGCCTCGACGTCGGGGTGGGTGGCGACGAGGTGGCACGCCCACGCCAGCGCGATGGCGGTGGTCTCGTGGCCGGCGACCAGGAGCGTCATGAGCTGCTCCAGGATCTCGCGGTCGCCGAGCGCGGCACCGTCCTGGTAGCGGGCGGCGAGGAGCAGGCTCAGAATGTCGTCGCCGGCCTCGCCGCGCGCGCGGCGCTCGGCCAGCTCGGCGTAGACCATCTGCTCGACGGCCTGCGCCACGCGCTGGAAGCGGACCCAAGGGCGCCACAGCGGCGTGCGCAGCCGCGCGAGGAACATGAACGAGGGCTCGAGCGCGCCGATGAGCTCGACCAGCGCGGGCTGGAACTGAGCCACGCGCTCGGGTGCGGTCACGCCGAACACCGTCGCGATGATCACGCGCAGTGAGATCGCCTGCGTGTGCTCCTGCATGACGAACGGGCGGTCCGCTGGCCATCGCGACGTCTCGGCGCGCGTGATCGCGCGCATCGTGGCGCCATAGGCGCGCATGCGCTCCCCGTGAAACGGCGGCGCGAGCAGCTTGCGCGCCGCACGATGGCGGGCCCCGCCCAGCAAGATGAGGGAGCTCTCGCCCATGATGGGCCCGAGCTGGTTGACGCCCAGGGCATCGTAGCTGTCGGGGTCGGCGGCCAGGATCGCGCGCACGCCCGCGGGGCCGCCGGTGATGACCATCTTGCCGAACGCGGTGGGCAGCGTGTATGTGTCGCCGTGGC
>JBKJOI010000279.1:0-5843 GCA_046595695.1 Haliangiales bacterium
CGCGCTCGGGCTGCTCACCGGGCTGCTCGGCGCCGGCGGCGGCTTCCTGATCGTCCCCACCCTGGTGCTGCTCTTCCACCTGCCCGATCGCGTCGCGCATGGGCAGGTGGAAGAGCAGCACCAGGGTGGGGACGATCAGGAAGCCGCCGCCGGCGCCGAGCAGCCCGGTGAGCAGCCCGAGCGCGAGGCCGGCGAGCGCCGTCGCGAGCGGCCCGGGCGCGCGCGGCGCGGCGCGGCCATCGGCGCCCGGCGGCGCGCCCGCGCCCTGCGCATCGCGGCGCAAGAGCAGCGCGATGGCCGCCGCGGCCATGAAGCCGGCGAAGCCGAGCATGAGCGAGTCACCGTCGAGGCGAGCGGCCAGGCGCCCGCCCACGAACGCGCCGGGCGCGCCGGCGAGCGCGAACGGCAGCGCGATGCGCAGCTTCACGTGGCCGGCGCGGCCGTGCAGCACCGCGGCGGTGGCGCTGGTGGTGCCGACGACCACGAGCGACAGCGTGGTCGCGGCGTGGGGCGCCATGCCGAGCAGGTAGACCAGGAGCGGCGTGGTCATGATCGAGCCGCCCGCGCCGAGCAGGCCGAGCACCGCGCCGATGGCGACCGCCGCGAGCGCGGCGAGGACGACGTTCACGAGACGGGGCTCTATGCACCCTGCGGCGTGCGATCCAGCCCGCAACGACGGTTGGCTGGCACGGCCTCGTCGATGCGCGCCGGCGGCGGCAGGTGAAGCGACTGCATGAGCGTGATGAACTCGGCGCGGCTGCGCCCGGCGGCGCGCGCGTTGCCGCGCTTCTCCGCGCCGATGGTCGTGTGGGTGCGGCCCTTGTAGTCGTGCGCCGGGTACACCAGCGTCTCGTCGGGGAGCGTGAACAGCCGCTCGTGGATCGAGTCGTAGAGCGCGCCCGGATCGCCGCCCTGGAAGTCGGTGCGCCCGCAGGTGCCGACGAGCAGCGCGTCGCCCGAAAAAAGCAGCGTTCCGAGGTGCGTGCCGGCGAGCAGGTACGACAGGCTCTCGGGCGTGTGCCCGGGCGTCGCGATCGCGCGCAGGCGCAGGTCGCCGAGCACGAGCTCGTCGCCGTCGACGAGCGTGAGATCCGCGCAGCCGCAGTCCGACGCCAGCGCGGGCAGGACCACGCGCGCCAGGGTGCGCTCGCGCAAGAGCGAGCCGGCGGTGACGTGATCGGCGTGCACGTGGGTGTCGACCGACCAGCGCAGCGTGCGGCTCCCCAGCGCCGCGATCACGTCGGCCACGCGCTCGCGCACCGGGTCGATCACCAGCGCCTCGCGCTCGGCGTCGTCGCCGACCAGGTAGGTATAGGTCGACGATTCTGGGTCGAATAGCTGCCGGAACCACATCCTCGTCTACTATGTCGTCAAATACATCTGGCGCCAACAACCGAGGGCCAGCAACCGAGGATCGATGCGCATTGCTCACGTCTCCGACCTGCACCTCCTGTCGCTCGAAGGGGTGAAGCTGCACCAGTTCGCCAGCAAGCGCTGGACGGGTGGGGTGAACCTTGCGCTCAACCGTGGCCGTCACCACCAGACCGCGGTCTTCGACGCGCTCGTCGACGACGTCAACGCCCAGGGGATCGATCACGTCGCCTGCACCGGTGACGTGACCAACCTGGCCTTCGAGTCGGAGTTCACCTTCGCGCGCGAGCGCTTCGAGCGCTTCACCATCGGGCCGGCGAACGTGACCTGCATCCCGGGCAACCACGACACCTACGTGGCCTCGGCGGCGGGCGCCTTCGAGCGCATCCTGGCGGCGTACAGCAAGACCGACGCCGAGTTCGACGAGGGCCGGCAGGGCATCGAGCAGTGGCCCATCGTGCGCGTGCGCGACGGCGTCGCGGTGATCGGCCTGTCGACCAGCGAGCCGAGCTTCTGGTTCTTCGCCTACGGCAAGCTCGGGCAGGCGCAGCTCGAGCGCTTCGAGAAGGTCATGAGCGACCCGCGCCTGGCCGGCAAGTTCCGGCTGGTGCTCGTGCACCACCCTCCGGCGGGCCCGTACACCAAGAAGCGCATGCGCCACCTGCGCGACCACGAGGCGTTCGCCAAGGTGCTCGCGCGCACCGGCGCGGATCTCGTGCTGCACGGGCACGAGCACCGTGATCTGTCGGCAGTGCTGCCCGGGCCGCGCGGCGTCAGCATCCCGGTGCGTGGCATCCAGTCGGGCACCTTCGACCCGGCGCACACGATCCCCAAGACTGGCGTGGCCGCGGATCACGTGGAGCAGCACCGCGCGCGCTACCGGATCTACACGCTCGCGCCGCACCAGGGCGGCCTGCACGTGGCGAGCGAGGAGCTGCGCGGATGGCACGCCGAGCACCGGCAGTTCGAGTCGGAGGGCGTGATCTCCGTCGACCCGGCCGCCGCCGCGATCGGCTAGTCGCAGCTCTTAGGGCTAGGGCTTCGGGCTGCTCGCGGGCGCGCCAGCGGCCGGCGGGCGCGGCGCGTGGACCGTCAGCTCCTCGAGGGTGACCTCGCGCAGGTGCTGGGTGCGCTCGTTCTCGATGCGCGTCAGCACGGTGTCGATCGCGGAGGTCGACGCCGCGCGCACGAGCGGCGTCAACACGTCGGCGCCGCGGAAGGGTGCCATCACGTCGGCGAGGGTGATCTCGCCGGGCGGCCGGCCGGGCACGAACGCGGGCGGATCGCCGTCGAGCTCGACGATGAGCTTCTTCTCCAGCAGCCGGCGCACGATGCGCTCGGCGGCCTCGGGCGCGAGCTGGAAGCGGCGCGACATGGCCTCGCGCGTGGGCGGGTCACCGGCGCGCCAGCCCTCGACGATCGCGCACATGAGCCGCGCCGCGACCAGGCCGTTCACCTTGTCGATGACCTCGTACTCGAGCCGGCGCGCGCGCCGGTCGTAGAGCTCGAGCTCGGGCAGGTGCTGCATGGCGTACGAGACCTCGGCGCCGAACAGCACCACCAGCCAGGTGTAGTAGATCCACAGCAGCAGGATGGGCAGGATGCCGAGGGCGCCGTAGATGCCGGCGTACTTGTTGAATGCGATCTCGGCCACGTACAGCCGGAACAGGTTCTTGGCCAGCTCGAACATCACGGCGGTGACCAGGCCGCCGACGATGGCCGCCTTCCACTGCACGCGCGTGGTGGGCAGCAGCTTGTTGGCGAAGGTGAGCGCCGCCCAGGTCGCGCCCAGCGCGCCGACGCCGCCGACGAAGCCCTGGGTGAGCCCCACCTGCGCCAGGTGGAAGAGCGACACGCCGACCAGCGCGGGCACGATGGTGACCAGCGCGTAGAAGACGACGAAGCGCTGGCTGATCGAGCGCCGGCGCTCGGCGCGCCAGATGTCGTTCCAGATCCGCTCGACCTGCGACGCGGTCACGAACGCCAGGACGATGATCATGAACAGTCCGACCAGCCCGGTCGAGCCCAGGCTGACGTTGTTGGACCACTGCAGGAGGTGGGTCGAGATCTCCTCGCGCGAGACCGGCAGGATCTGCTGCGCGATGTACTGCACGAGCGCGCTCTCGACCTCGAGCGCGCCGGTCGCGTGCAGGATCGAGAGGCCGACCGCGATCAGCGGCACCAGCGACAGCGCGGTCTGGAAGGCGAGGGCGGCGGCCTGTTGCGGGCAGCGGTCGCGCGCCCACTGCCGGCCCACCTGCATGAGCACGCGCAGCATGTAGAGCGGCACGAAGCGCCGCTTGCGGACCCGGCCGTCCGGATGGTGCAGGTCCGCCCCCATGGCGCCCTCGGCGAACGCCCAGATCCGCGCCGACATGGTCGGCCGGGTCTCGTCGGCGTCGGGCGGGGGCGGGGCTTCCACGCGGGGAGTATACAGAGACCCGGGCGCGACCCGCCGCGCCGTCAGGTCAGGCGAGCGCCTGGACGATCTCGCCGGCCAGGACCTCCGCCTGCTCGGACAGCTTGCGCGGCACGCCGGCGTCCGGTTCGGCGATGAGGTCGGCCAAGCGTCGCGCCGCCGCGACGATCTGCTGACGCATGCGCACGCGCTTTTCCTCGTCGTCGACCGGGAAGGCGACCTCGCGGAAGCGGCGCGACAGCGCCGGCACCGAAGCGCCCTCCTCGAAGGCGGCCTTCTTCATCTCGGTCAGCGTGTCCTCGTCGACGGCGCCGCGCTCGGCCGCCTTGGCCACGTACTGCACGGCCTCCCACGAGGGGTGCTCGTGCATGGCCATGCTCGTGGGCGTGTCGTCGCGCACCAGCCGGGGCGCGTTCGCGCGCAGGAAGCCGTACGAGGCGCACAGCTTGTCGACCGTGGACCGGCGCAGGTGAAGCTCTTTCGAGTAATACTCCTCGAAGTCTTCGAAACCCCAGCGCTTCCAGGTTTCACGCTCGCGCACCTGGGTGAGCGTGGCGGCGAGCTGGATCCACGACCGCTTGAAGGTCTTGGTGCGGGAGAGCGCCTCGACCCGCTCGTTGTCACCGGCGTGCTGGGTGATCGCGGCCTCGAGGATCCGCTCGGTCTTGGTGGTTTGCCCCTCCATGGTCGGCCAAGCTAGTCGCCGGGTCTGACACCAGGGCTTCCGGAGCGTGTGGCTCCGGACCCTCGCCGCGGGTGGCAAAGTGTGGCTAACCCGGCGTGATCCTTGTCGCTGTACAACACCGACCGCCCTGTACATAATCGAGGCTCTTTGCCGGTCGTTTAACTCGGGACGGCCCTTCGCGCGTCTACATGAGCCGTCATGACGCGCGCCGAACAAGGGATGAGAAGCGTGGAAAACCAAGATCCGAATGCTGTCGCCCCGGTCAACAACCTGATCGGGCAGGTGCTCGCCGACCGTTACCGACTGGTGCGCATGCTCGGCGAGGGCGGCATGGGCGAGGTCTACGAGGCCGAGCACATCCACATCGAGAAGCGCGTGGCGCTCAAGCTGCTGCGCGCCGAGATCATGTCCAACCAGGAGGCGGTCACCCGCTTCCGCCAGGAAGCCCGCTCGGCCAGCTCCATCGGCCACAAGAACATCATCGAGATCGACGACTTCGGCGTGCTGCCCGATGGTCGCGTCTACCTCACGATGGAGTTCCTGGGCGGCAAGCCGCTCTCCGATCTGGCCAAGGAGGGGCTGCCGCTCAACCGCGCGCTCGATATCCTCATGCAGACCTGCATCGGGCTCGGCGCCGCGCACGCCAAGGGCATCGTCCACCGCGACATGAAGCCGGACAACGTCTTCGTCACCTACGACGCGACCGGCCGCGACATCCCCAAGATCCTCGACTTCGGCATCGCCAAGGTCTCCGGCCACGACGGTGCGCAGTCGCACCTGACCCGCACCGGCACGATCTTCGGCACGCCCTACTACATGGCGCCCGAGCAGGCGCTCGGCCAGAACATCGACCACCGCGCCGACGTGTATGCGATGGGCGTCATCATGTTCGAGGTCTTCGCCGGCTCGGTGCCGTTCAAGGCCGACTCGTTCATGGGCATCCTGACCATGCACATCACCACGCCGCCGCCACCGCCGTCGCAGGTGGCGGCCGCCAACGGCCGCTGGATCCCGCCCGAGCTCGAGGCGGTGATCCTGCACGCGATGGGCAAAAATCCCAACGACCGCTTCCAGAACATGAACGAGCTGGTCGGGGCGCTGCAGGGCATCTACCGCCAGTACGTGGGCGCCGGCTCGACCGCGCCGATGAGCGCGCAGACGCCGGTGTCGCCCTCGCAGTTCGTGCCGGTGCCGACCGGCTTCGTGCCGATCCAGCAGAACCCGTCGCCCACGCCGCCGCCGGGCGTCATGGGCCTGGGGCCCACGCTCGCGCCGCCGGGCATGCGCCCGGGCACCGCGCCGACCATGGCGACCCCGCCGGGCGGCTTCCCGCCCGGGGGCTATCCGCCGGGCATGACGCCCGGGGGC
>JBKJOI010000316.1:0-2629 GCA_046595695.1 Haliangiales bacterium
GCCCCAGCCGGCCATCGCCATCAGAAGGAATCCTTTGTCGGTGACGCCCGAGGCGCCGCTGCGGACCCTCTACAGCCGGTTCGAGGCGTACGGCGCCCCGACCGATGAGGACACGTAGCGGGCACGTCGCCTAGAACGTGCAGCAGGCGATCTGGAGGCCGTTGAACGCGGTGTCGTCGTTCGAGCCCTGCTGGCCCCTCGACGCGCACCTGCACGCCGCAGAGCACGGTGTTCGCCGGGCACATCGCCTTCGGCTGCCACACGCCCCAGCCGCGCGCCGGGCCGAACACGACGCCGGTGTTGCAGTAGAAGTCGACCGCGTTGGCGGCGGTGTCGTCGCCCCGAGCCCTGCGGCCGCCCGAGCCAACCGCCACCGGACTTCGGTCACAGCTTGCCACTGCGCCGGCGCGCACCGCTCGCCATCTTGCACTACCCTGCCTTCTCGATCGAAATGCGCTATTCCCGCCTGTTCGTGATCCTCGTGTTCCTCCTCTCCGCCTGTGCCGACGACGGCGCGCTGGCCGTGGACCTGGACGCGGCGAGCGTCGATGCCGCCGGCGCCGACGCGGGTCCCGACGCGTGTGTGCCCGCGGCCGAGCGCTGCAACGGCGTCGACGACGACTGCGACGGCCAGGCCGACGAGGACTTCGTTCAGCTCGGCGACATCTGTACGATCGGCCTGGGTGGCTGCCTGGCGAGTGGCAGGTTCCTCTGCGCCGAGGGCGGCCAGACCACCCGCTGCGACGCGCAGCCCGCCGCGCCAGGCGACGAGGCGTGCGGCAACGACATCGACGACGACTGCGACGGCGAGACCGACGAGGACTGCGCCTGCGACCCGGGTGCGGTGCGCGCCTGCGGCGCGGACGAGGGTGCCTGCGAGCCGGGTAGCGAGACCTGCGCGCGCGACGGCGAGTGGGCCGGGTGCCAGGGCGCGGTCGGCCCGACCGCCGAGTCCTGCAACGCGATCGATGACGACTGCGACGGCGAGACCGACGAGGTTCTGCTCGTCGACTGCCAGACCGACCTGCCCGGCCTCTGCGCCTCCGGCCTGTCGATCTGCGAAGGCGGCCACTTCGGTGCCTGCCAGGCGACCTTCGCGCCTGTCGCCGAGACCTGCAACGGCGGGGACGACGACTGCGACGGCAGCACCGACGAGGAGCTGGTGCAGAGCTGCGGCACTGACGTGGGCGAGTGCCTGGCCGGCACGCAGGTGTGCAGCGCCGGCGTCTGGGGCCAGTGCCAGGACGCCATCGGGCCGGCGCTCGAGGACTGCGACGGCGGCGACGAGGACTGCGACGGCGTGGCCGACGACGGCTGCCCCGGCGCGGTCGTCCTCCGTCACCCGTGGAACGGACTCACCACCGGCAGCGCTCTTGCCGTCACCACCGGCGCGGCACGCAAGCCGCTGCGCCCGCGCTTCCGCTGGCAGGCGGCCCTGAGCGCCAACCTCTACCAGTTGCAGGTGGACGACAGCTGCGATCCGCTCGCCTTCCGCGCCTGCGACTTCCCCTCGCCCGAGCGGAACCAGCAGACCACGGCCCTCTCCCACACTCTGACCCAGGACCTGCCGGTCAGCCTGATCGCGCCGGTTGGCCGGCGCTACTTCTGGCGGGTGCGGGCGTGCAACGGCCAGCAGTGCGGCGCTTGGTCGGAGCCGCGCTACCTCGACGTGGGCCGCCTGCCCGACGACGTCAACGGCGACGGCTACTCGGATCTGCTGATCGGCGCCTCGCGCGCCGACGCGGCCGCACTCGACGCCGGGCGGGCCTACGTCTATCTCGGCGGTCCCGGCGCGGCCTGGGAGGCCATCGCCGACGCGACGCTCGACGGCGAACAATCCGACGACCTGTTCGGAAGCGCCATCGCCGCGCTCGGTGATCTCGACGGCGACGGCTTCGCCGACTACGCGGTGGGAGCGCCTTTCCACGACCAGCCTGGTCGGTTCAACACCGGCCGCGTCTACATCTACCGCGGCGCCGCCGTGCTGACCGCCCGCCCGGTACCGGACCGCGTGGTGACCGGCGCGGCAGCTGGCGACGCCTTCGGCTCGGCGCTGGCCGGCCCCGGCGATGTCGATGCTGACGGCCTCGCCGACCTGGTGGTCGGTGCGCCTTTTCAGGATACCGGCAGCGTGCACGACACCGGCCGGGCCCACGTCCTCTTCGGCGCCGAGGCCGGCGAGCTGGCCCGCCTCGAGCTCACCGGCGGCGCGCACGGCGACACGCTCGGCTGGTCGCTGGCCGCCGCCGGCGACTTCGACGGCGACGGCATCGTCGACGTCATCGCTGGCGCGCCGCAGAACGACGCGGGTGGCACCGACGCCGGCGCCGCGCTCGTCTACCGCGGGTCGCGCACGCGGGCGGCCAGCCAGCCGCCCGACCTCGTCGTCGCGGGCGGCAGCGCAGACGACTTCTTCGGCTGGTCGGTGGCCGGCGGCTTCGACGCCAACGGCGACGGCCTGGCCGACGTGGCGGTCTCCGCCTACCGACAGGACTCCACCCAGGCCGACGACGCCGGCGCGGTCCACGTGTTCTTCGGCTCGCCCACCCTCGACGGCAACCCCGACGGTGTGTTGACCGGCTCGGCGCTCTTTGCCGACTACTTCGGCTACTCGCTCGCCGAGGCCGGA